>NZ_JAKUDW010000009.1:0-99839 GCF_022662595.1 Bacillus cereus group sp. BfR-BA-01524
CTACAATTGTGTGCGAATTCAAGAAAAATTAAACCACCTATCCCCTAAAGAATTTAGGGAACAAGTGGTTTAGGTGTTTTGATAGGTGTCCCGTTTTCAGGGTTCACTTCAACCGATAAGTATTGGGGCTTTTTCTCATTAGCTATAGTGAATAAGGTTGTGGTGGATTCTTCAAGAGGAAAGAGTGAATGAAGTCTAATGTAAATGAAATGAAACCTTGAATGATGCTTAGTTATAACGCAGTCTTATTCAGGGGTTCGTTAGTTCATTTTCTAAATTTAGGGAATAAATATAGCTTAGTACCTTGCAATAAACAATACCAAGTGGTATATTGTGGATAAAACAGGTACCGTGTATTGAACAGTACTAAGATAGGAAAGGAGGATGGCACTTGAACGTTCAGTTTAAAAAAGGTGTGCTTGAACTTTGTGTATTAGCACTTGTAAAACGTAAAGATAGTTACGGTTATGAACTTGTTCAGCAAATTTCTAATAAATTTTTAATATCGGAAGGGTCAGTATACCCTTTATTACGCCGTTTGACGAAAGAAGGGTATTTTCAAACGTATTTAAAGGAATCTACGGAAGGGCCACCTCGTAAATATTATCAATTAACAGAGCAAGGGGAAACGCAATTTCATTTGTTAGTAACAGAATGGCGTGATTTTGCGAAAGGGGTACAAGAAATTATTGAAGGGGTGGAATGGGATGAGTAAAGAAGGGTTTCTTAAAGAATTATCAAGTTATCTTAGAAAGTTACCAGGGGAAGAGAGGCAAGATATTTTATCGGATTATGAAGAGCACTTTCAGTTTGGGATAGAAGAGGGGAAAACTGAATCAGAAATAATACAGGGCCTTGGTTCTCCGAAAGTAATCGCAAAAGAATTACTTGCGATGTATCGCTTCGATGAAATGAAAAAAAATCCATCGACTTCAAATGTGACAAGAGCTGTTATGGCAGCGATTGGACTTAGTTTGTTTAATTTTATTATTGTGTTAGGCCCGTTAGTCGCAATTATTGCTTTTATATTTTCTTTTTGGATTGGTGGTATTGCTAGTGTAGTAACACCATTTTTCGTGATTGGAAAAGTATTTATGGGTACTTTTATATGGTTGGATCTTTTCGTTAGTATAACGTTTGTTGGAGTAGGTTTATTATTATGTATTATCGCTTTTTATAGTACAAAGTGGTTTAAGAGATTGTGTGTACGATATGTAATATGGAACTTCAAAATGATAAAAGGAGAGTAAATGATGAAAAAACTATTTTTAATCGCTATCGCTTGTATCATTATTGGAGTAATAGGAATTTCCCAAACATATGAAAAAGCAGCACAAACTGCTGAAAAAGGCGATAAAGAAAATATAATTAAAAACGAAACATTAAAAAATATAGAAGTTAAGTTAGATGCCGGGGATATTATTGTCCAAAAATCTCCTGACTCTTCTTTTTATATCAAGCAATCAGGAGATGTACGTAAACAAGAGATTCGTATCGCAGAAGATGGTGACACATTAAAAATTATTGGGGAAAGAGAAAAAGGTGCTTCATTTGATTTTTCTTTTTACGATTTTAGGTTTCAAACGTCTAAATTGACTCTCCTTGTGCCCGAACGCTCCTACCAAGATGTAAAAGTAAATTCATCTGCCGGACAAATCGAAATGAGTGATGTGAAAAGTGATAGCGTAAGTGTTAGAACACTTGCTGGAGAAGTAGAGTTGAAACAAGTAACGGCTAAGAATGTGGAGGGATCGACAAAAGCTGGTGAGGTGAACTTTAAGAAGGTATTAGGGAAAGTGACCGCAAAAACAACAAGTGGGGAAATAAATATTCAAGATCATGATTCTAAGTATAATCTAGAAGCAAGTTCAACTGCGGGAGATATAGATATTACTTTATCGGAAAAACCACAAGATGCGGTAATTACTGGGCAAAGTGCTGCCGGAGATGTAACAATTTTTAATGAAGAAAATAATAACGTAACAATTGGAAATGGTAGTAAAAAGATTAGCGGTAAAACGGCTGCTGGAGATGTGACGATTGAAACTCGTTAATAAGAAATAGAATGTATGGAAATCTATCAAAATACAAAAAAGAAGATAATTACCGTATATAAATAAGGTAATTATCTTCTTTTGTTATTTTTAATGTAAATCACGATATACGCCAATTACTTTCCCGATAACTGACACTTGTTTTAAAATGATAGGTTCTAATGAAGAGTTTTCTGGTTGTAGACGGAAATGGTCTTTTTCTTTATAGAAACGTTTAACAGTTGCTTCGTTATCTTCTGTTAAAGCGACTACAATTTCACCATTATATGCAGACTGTTGTTGGCGAACAACAACTAAATCTCCATCGAAAATACCAGCTTCAATCATACTATCTCCAGAAATACGTAACATGAACACTTGGTCTGCTCCAGCAACAATACTAGCTGGAAGTGGGAAATGTTCCTCTACGCTTTCGACAGCTGTAATTGGTAAACCAGCAGTAACTTTTCCGACAATTGGAACTTGAATAACAGATTGTGTTTCTGTATCGATTCGGTCTACGCCTAAAATTTCAATCGCTCGTGGTTTCGTTGGATCGCGTCGAATGTATCCTTTTTCTTCTAATCGTGATAAATGTCCGTGCACTGTAGAACTAGAAGCGAGGCCGACTGCTTGACCGATTTCACGTACGGAAGGTGGATATCCTTTTTCTTGTACTTTTAGCTTAATAAAGTCGAGAATGTCTTGCTGGCGTTTCGTTAACTTTTCCATGTTTTCTAACACCTCGTTTTCTTTCATTTTTCTTATTAATAAGTATAACATGTGAAAAAACATTCTACAAACATAAGTTCGAACAAATGGCTGATTTATGTTACACTATAGGGAAATAATAGGGAGAAAGAGGGGTTCAAAATGAATGCAATTATTTATGCACGTGTGAGTACAACGAAAGAAGCACAAGAAACATCATTATTACGTCAAAAAGATGAATTATTGCATTTAGCTGAGCGCTATCAAATGAATGTTTCTAAGGTGATTGAAGAGCAGGCTAGTGGATATACAATTGAGCGTGACGGTATATTAGAGGTGTTGGATACAATTCGAGACGAACAAATTGATGTGTTACTTATACAAGATGAAACGCGACTTGGTAGAGGAAATGCGAAAATCGCATTAATGCATTGTTTACATAAAGAAGGTATAAAAGTATATACGCATACACATAATGGTGAATTACAATTGTCGGATTCTGATTCGATGGTATTAGATATTATTGGTATTGTTGAAGAATATCAAAGAAAGATTCATAATTTGAAAATTAAACGAGGTATGCAACGTGCAGTAGAAAAAGGCTATCGTCCAGAAAAAAATTTAAAAAATCGGCATTTAAGTGTAGGAAGAGAGAAAAAAGAAGTGCCAATTGAGGAAATTGTACGTTTGCGAAAAAGTGAACTCACGTTTGAAGAAATTGCAGCAACACTACGTGGATTTGGTCATAATGTTTCAAAGGCGACTGTACATCGTAGATATGTAGAGTATACGAAGCAATTGCTTGATAAAGAAGAGTAACTATTGTATGATAATAATCAGTTTTGATTAGAAGGGGGATTCGAGATGATTAATCACGAACTCGTTGAACGCATTAACTTCTTAGCGAAAAAAGCAAAAGCTGAAGGTTTAACTGAAGAAGAGCAACGTGAGCGTCAATCGCTACGTGAACAATATTTAAAAGGATTTCGTCAAAATATGTTAAACGAACTTAAAGGAATTAAAGTTGTTAACGAAGAAGGTACAGATGTTACACCGACGAAATTAAAAGCTTTAAAAAAGCAAGATAATGCAAAATTAAATTAAAAGATGGGCGAAGCCCATCTTTTTTTATTTGTAAAAATCGTTATTTAATAACTTTCCAGTTGTTATTAACTGTTGCTTCTATCGTTTTATGTTCCAATATATAATTAGCGATAAGTTCAGACATATCTGTTGGTATATCTTTTACTACCGGTTTGTTTTGAAACATAAAGAAATTTCCACCGCCACTTGCACGATAATTATTCATTACAACGTCATATTCTTCATTCATATTAAGAGGAACACTGTTATGCTGTAAAGATTCTACTCTTTCACCAATTGGTTTTGAAATGTTTAATACGTATGAAATCCCTTCCCACATATCGTAATTATAATGTTGTGGCTTTGGTTCTATGTAGGTAGGACTTACGATGATGGATCCATCTGTTTTTAATGTGAAATAAGAAGCAGAGAGTTCAAGAGCATCTTTTATATCTGCTCCAGTTATTCTAATTACTTTTAATGTGTTTGGATAAATATAATTAGAAACGATGTCACGCATTGTTACATGTTCCGGAAAACCTGGAGATGTATTATGGAACAAACTTGTACAAGAAATGGATACATTAGCTATATCCATCTGTATTTTATTTATAAATTCGATAAAAGGATGATCATGCAAACGAGTTTGCATAGCATCTGAAATTTGCATGTCTCCCTGAATGATTCCAATAGGTTGATCAAGCCACTTTTGTGTTTTCTCTTCGTAATCGGCTACCAATGAAAGTACATTTTGGTCCGCTTCAACTCCTTGTACAGATAATAATTCAGAAGAGCTCTCTTTTTTCACCCATTTATGTTTTGTTTTTTCGAATGTTACTTTTACTTTTCCAACTGAGTGTCCATTGCATCCGGTCTGTAAAATTGTTATACCGTTAGCCATTGTGTGAGAAATTTCTCGGTGTTGATGACCTGTTAGTAAAAGGTCTATACCTTCAATTTCATGGCACATTGCATATCCTTGGTTTTCACCTGTTAACACTTCAGTCGGTTCCCCAGTTTGTAAATCTCTTTCGAATCCACCGTGATAGGCTACGACTAATAAATCTGGTTTCTCATGTTCGTGAATATAAGAAACCCATTTTTTTGTAGTCTTTAATGCATCTTCAAATAGTAAATCTTTAATGTGATGGGCCTGTTCCCAATTTGGGATGTAATGTGTTGTTACCCCTAAAATAGCAATTTTTATATTGGATTCAATCTGTTTGATTATATAAGGTTTTCCGAAATAGGGTTTTTTTATGTTTTTATCTAAAATATTTGCTGATAGGTACGGGAAGTTCGCAGTAGTCACAGCATTATTTAATATATCCATTCCGTAATTAAATTCATGATTGCCGATAATTGCAGCGTCATACTGTAAGTGATTCGCTAATAAGGACATTGGGTTTTTTTTGTTTTTTTCGTATGTAACATAATGATAAGTAAATGGTGTTCCTTGAATAAAGTCGCCATTATCAATTAAAAGAACGTTTATATTTTGGGAACGTTCTTTTTTTATAAGAGTAGAAATTTTAGCTAAACCAAGTTCTGCTGGGGAGTTATCTTGGTAGTGAATGGGATAAACAGTGCCATGTATATCGCTTGTTAATAAGATGTTTAAAGTTACAGTTTGATTATGTTCCAATATGACTCACCTTTTCTATTGTTATCTTCCAATTAATCATATCAAATATGTGAAGTGAAATTTGATGTGAATGTATAGAATGTGTAAAGATTCTGTAAATAACCAATTGTGTATCAAAATATGTGATATATTTCTTCATGTTTACGGAAGGTATTTATATAACAAGAAAAATGGAGGCATTAATATGTTGAAAAAAGTTTTTGCAATGAGTACAACAGTTGTACTAGCAGCGGGATTATTAAGTGGCTGCGGGACGAAAGAGTCAAGTGCAAGTAAAAATGAAGATACGAAAAAAGGTTATGTACCAAAGACCTTAAATGTTCAATTTGTTCCTTCTCAAAATGCGGATACGTTAGAGGCAAAGGCAAAACCATTGGAAAAGCTATTAAGCGATAAATTAAATATTCCGGTAAAAGTTAGTATTTCAACTAACTACAATACAATTGTAGAAGCGATGGCATCTAAACAAGTAGATGTAGGGTTTTTACCACCAACAGCGTACGTATTAGCACATGAAAAGAAGGCTGCAAATGTAATTTTACAAGCGCAACGTTTTGGAGTAGAGGATGAAACAGGAGCTCCTACAAAAGATTTAGTAGACTATTATAAATCTGAATTTGTTGTTAAAAAAGACTCTAATATAAATAGTGTAAAAGATTTAAAAGGTAAAAAAATTGGTTATCAAGATGTAACATCATCAGCAGGGTATGTATGGCCTGCAGCTGTTCTATTAAAAGAGGGAATTGATCCGCTAAAGGATGTGAAACCTGTTACATTAAAAGGTCATGATCAGTCGCTTATTGCTCTTTTAAATGGTGATGTAGATGCGGCTGTTGTATTCCAAGATGCTCGTAATATTGTAAAAAAAGATTATCCAAATATATTTGATCAAACGAAAATAGTGAAATTTACTGAGAAAATTCCGAACGATACAATTTCTGTACGCTCTGATTTAGATGCAGAGTGGAGCAAGAAATTACAAGATGCTTTCATTGAAATTGGAAAAAATGAGGAAGGCCGTAAAATCATTAAAGAAGTATATTCCCATGAAGGATATATTAAATCTGATGATAGTAAATTTGATATTGTTCGTGAATATGGAAAGACAGTGAAGACGCAATAATACATAGTGAACTGGCGGCTAGCTGGAAGGTGTGAGATTTCAGTTAGTTTGCCGTTTTTTAGTTATTGATAATACATTGAAAGTAGGTAAGATGTGTGATAGAGTTTCGAAATGTTTCCAAAATGTATCCGAATGGCACAAAGGGATTGAATAATATAAATTTAAAGATTCAAAAAGGTGAGTTTATTGTAATGGTCGGGTTATCCGGAGCTGGAAAATCTACACTTCTCAGATCCGTAAATCGTCTTCATGAGATTACAGAAGGAGAAATCTTTATTGAAGGTGAGTCTATTACTGCTGCAAAAGGAAAAGGATTAAGGCGTATGCGCCGAGATATCGGTATGATCTTCCAAAGTTTTAACCTTGTAAAGCGATCAACAGTATTAAAAAATGTATTAGCTGGTCGTGTTGGCTATCATTCCACATTACGTACAACGTTAGGTTTGTTTCCGAAAGAAGATGTGGAGCTCGCATTTCAAGCATTAAAAAGAGTGAATATTTTAGAAAAAGCATATGCACGTGCTGATGAATTATCAGGAGGACAACAGCAACGTGTATCGATAGCTAGAGCATTGGCGCAAGAAGCAAAAATCATATTGGCAGATGAGCCTGTTGCATCGTTAGATCCACTTACGACAAAGCAAGTGCTAGATGATTTGAAAAAAATTAATGAAGATTTTGGAATCACGACAATTGTAAATTTACATTCTATTGATTTGGCTAGACAATATGCGACACGTATTATCGGATTACATGCAGGAGAAATTGTTTTTGACGGTTTAGTAGAAGAAGCAACGGATGAAAAATTTGCTGAAATTTATGGGGACGTTGCTCAGAAAAGCGAATTATTAGAGGTGGCAGTAAAATGAATGACGTGACGATATATTCAAATGAAATACCGAAGCCGCCGAGTAAATTGAAACATATATTAACGTTTATTTTAGTTATTTTAATGCTGTGGAGTAGTAGTGTACAAGTAGATGCATCATTTTCAAAACTGGTAGACGGTTTTCCAAATATGGTAGATCTATTGAAAGAAATGGTGCCACCTGATTGGAGTTATTTTCAAGTTATTACAACAGCGATGTTAGATACAATACGTATGGCGATTATTGGGACGACTTTAGGAGCGATTTTAGCCATTCCACTTGCATTGTTTGCAGCAAGTAATGTGTTTACTAACACATTTTTATACAGTCCAGCTCGAATGATTTTAAATTTTATACGAACGATACCAGATTTATTATTGGCGGCTATTTTCGTAGCAATTTTTGGAATTGGGCCACTTCCAGGTATTTTGGCTCTTACTTTTTTCTCAATTGGACTCGTAGCGAAATTGTTGTATGAATCAATTGAATCAATTGACCCTGGCCCACTAGAAGCGATGACAGCTGTAGGGGCTAATAAGGTGCAATGGATTGTTTATGGAGTCATTCCACAAGTAAAAGCGCACTTTGTTTCCTATGTACTATATACATTTGAGGTGAATGTACGTGCAGCGGCTGTCCTAGGTTTAGTAGGAGCAGGTGGTATTGGACTATATTATGATCGTACACTTGGATTTTTACAATATCAACAAACTGCTTCTATAATTATTTATACCCTTATTGTTGTTTTGTTAATTGACTACATTAGTACGTTGTTGCGGGAGAAACTATAATGAATAGAACGACGATGATTGTTCCAAAACCGAAGAAACCGAGTATATATCGCTGGATTATTTTAATAGCACTTACAGTTGTATATGTATGGGCCTTTTCAGGAGTGCCATTAGAAGGGATAAAGGACACAGCAGGTGAAATCACGAAAGCAATTATGACAGGGATATTGAATCCAGACTGGTCGTATGTATCTTTGCCAGATGGTGAAGATTTATTACATGGATTAATTGATACGTTGGCAATTGCGATATTAGGTACATTTATTTCTGCATTTTTATCTGTTCCGTTTGCCTTTTGGGCGGCAACGAATATGAGTAGTGGAAAATTAACTTCAGGATCTGGGAAATTTGTACTTAGTTTTGTTCGTACGTTTCCTGAATTAGTTATGGCTCTTTTATTTATAAAAGCTGTTGGTCCAGGCTCTTTTGCAGGAGTATTAGCCTTAGGATTACATTCTATTGGAATGTTAGGGAAACTATATTCAGAAGGAATTGAAAACATAGATAAAGGACCGACGGAAGCGTTACTAGCAACAGGAGCAAATCGTTTTCAAATACTTTGGTATGCAGTGTTACCACAAGTGTTACCGGATTTTCTATCGTATACGTTATACAGATTTGAAATTAATGTACGATCCGCTGCGATTTTAGGGGTTATTGGAGCAGGAGGGATTGGTACACCGTTAATTTTTGCGCTGAGTTCACGGAATTGGTCTCGTGTTGGGATTATTTTATTAGGTATCATTTTAATGGTAATTATAATTGATTTGATTTCAAGTTCGATTCGGAAACGGATTGTTTAACTTATTTGAAAAGCATCGAAGTTAGATGCTTTTTTGTGTTTTTAAAAACATATTGAAAAAAGTAAGTATAGAAAAGAAGTTTGTATAAATATACAGATAATTCTCTTTCTTTTTAAAATAAAAATAATGAAAAAGTATGTCATATTGAATGCCCATACATTCCCGGAAACATTGATTTTTTTATAAAAAACCAAAAAAATATCAACATATTTGTCGATACATGTTGTATAATCTTGCGTGGGAAGCTATCATATAAATGTATAAAACGTTTACTAATATAAGCGAAGGGAAGAATAGCATGTCACATTCAATCGAACAACTTTCTATCAACACGATTCGCACATTATCCATCGATGCGATTGAAAAAGCAAACTCTGGTCACCCAGGAATGCCAATGGGTGCAGCACCAATGGCTTATACATTATGGACTCAATTTATGAAACACAATCCAAATAACCCAACGTGGTTTAACCGTGATCGTTTCGTATTATCTGCAGGTCATGGTTCAATGTTATTATACAGCCTACTTCACCTATCTGGTTATGATGTAACAATGGATGACTTAAAGAACTTCCGTCAATGGGGAAGCAAAACTCCAGGACATCCTGAGTACGGTCATACAGCTGGTGTAGATGCAACGACTGGTCCACTTGGACAAGGTATTGCAACTGCTGTAGGTATGGCAATGGCTGAAAGACATTTAGCTGCTAAATATAACCGTGATGCGTATAATGTAGTAGATCATTATACATACGCTATTTGTGGTGATGGAGATTTAATGGAAGGCGTTTCTGCTGAAGCATCTTCATTAGCTGCTCATTTACAATTAGGTCGCCTTGTTGTGCTTTATGATTCAAACGATATTTCATTAGATGGCGATTTAAATCGTTCATTCTCTGAAAGTGTAGAAGATCGTTACAAAGCATACGGATGGCAAGTAATCCGTGTTGAGGATGGAAACGATATTGAAGCAATCGCGAAAGCAATTGAAGAAGCGAAAGCTGACGAAAAACGCCCAACGCTAATTGAAGTAAGAACGACAATTGGTTTCGGTTCTCCAAACAAATCAGGAAAATCAGCTTCACATGGTTCTCCACTTGGCGTAGAAGAAACAAAATTAACGAAAGAAGCATATGCTTGGACTGCTGAGCAAGACTTCCACGTAGCAGAAGAGGTATACGACAACTTCCGTAAAACAGTACAAGATGTTGGTGAAACTACGCAAGCAGAGTGGAACACTATGCTAGGTGAATATGCACAAGCATACCCAGAATTAGCAAACGAATTCCAAGCAGCAATGAACGGTCAACTTCCAGAAGGTTGGGAGCAAAACTTACCAACTTATGAATTAGGATCAAAAGCAGCAACTCGTAATTCTTCTGGTACTGTAATTAATGCAATTGCAGAGTCTGTACCATCATTCTTCGGTGGATCTGCTGACCTTGCTGGTTCTAACAAAACATACATGAATAACGAAAAAGACTTTACAAGAGACGATTACAGCGGTAAAAACATTTGGTACGGTGTACGTGAGTTCGCAATGGGTGCAGCAATGAACGGTATTGCACTACATGGCGGTTTAAAAACTTACGGTGGTACGTTCTTCGTATTCTCTGATTACTTACGTCCAGCAATTCGCCTTGCAGCATTAATGCAATTGCCAGTAACGTATGTATTCACACATGACAGTATCGCTGTTGGTGAAGATGGTCCAACACATGAACCAATCGAGCAATTAGCAGCGCTTCGTGCAATGCCAAACGTTTCTGTTATCCGTCCAGCTGATGGTAACGAATCTGTTGCAGCTTGGAGACTAGCTTTAGAATCTACAAACAAACCAACTGCTTTAGTATTAACTCGTCAAGACCTTCCAACATTAGAAGGTGCAAAAGATGATACGTATGAAAAAGTAGCAAAAGGTGCATATGTAGTTTCTGCAAGCAAGAAAGAAACGGCTGATGTAATCTTACTTGCAACTGGATCTGAAGTAAGCCTAGCTGTTGAAGCTCAAAAAGCATTAGCAGTAGACGGCGTTGACGCATCTGTTGTCAGCATGCCATCTATGGATCGCTTTGAAGCTCAAACTGCAGAGTACAAAGAATCTGTATTACCAAAAGCAGTAACAAAACGTTTCGCAATCGAAATGGGTGCTACATTCGGATGGCACCGTTACGTAGGTCTTGAAGGAGATGTGTTAGGTATCGATACATTCGGTGCTTCTGCTCCTGGTGAGAAGATTATGGAAGAGTATGGATTTACTGTAGAGAACGTTGTTCGTAAAGTAAAAGAAATGCTTTAATGATTTCAGAAAAATCTCTCCGGCATGGAGAGGTTTTTCTATGTAAATGAGTTTTTTCGACAGAAAAAGTTTTTTATCTCTCCGCAGTCAGACAATCATTGCAAATTTTCTTATATATAATGAAGAGAAAAGGTTGTCCAGATTGGGAGTGGAAAAATGAAAACGTATGAATTGTATTTAATTCAAGAGGATATTGCGAAAGCTTATTTTGGTCGTGAATATTTGTTTTTTGATTTATTTGCTCGATTTTCAGAATCTGGGTCCCTTTCGGAGAAAAAAGTGTTATATAAGCAAATGATGTATATAACGATGCCATTGCAAGTAATGAAAATTCATCATAAATTAGAACAAGCTTTGCGCGTTCTTGGTAAATATGATAGAACACATCATACACATACACTTTATACGGGAGCGGAGTACGGCGAAATAATGGTGAAACCGCACTATATTCGTATGAATACCTCTGGAAATGTCTCTATGGAAACGACTTTCTTTGAGGTGTTAAGAAAGTGTGAATTAACATTTTTAGCTATGGATTATGAAAATACAAAGTACGGATGGCTGAATCCTCTAAAACAAGTACGAACATATGTGTAAAAAATGTCGAATTGTATCTTGTCTTATTGAAAAGGTTTTAGTACACTGTAAGGTAGACAACATGAAGGAGGAAAATATATGCCAATTTGGTTAGGTATTCTAGTGGGCGTAGTAGCACTAGTAGCAGGCGTGGCGTTAGGATTTTTCATTGCCCGCAAATATATGATGAATTACTTACAAAAAAATCCACCAATTAACGAACAAATGTTAAAAATGATGATGATGCAAATGGGACAAAAACCTTCCCAAAAGAAAATCAATCAAATGATGAGCGCGATGAACAAGCAACAAATGAAATAAGCGCTAAAAGACACTCGCTAAGAGTGTCTTTCTTTTTGTTAGTTATAGTTTTTAAAACTTTTAAAAATTCTGTATTTTTGATAAACTGAAAACATCGCTCATTTTAAGGGAGGAGGAAAAAAATGAAAGTGTTTATGAATTTAGCGTGGTTTTTTAAACAAGAAAAACGAGCGTACATAACCGGAATTATTTTATTATTTGGCGTTGCACTTTTAGAACTTGTAGCACCAAAAGTAATTGGAATCGTTGTAGATGAAATTAATGATGGAACATTGACGACCGATAAGTTACTAAATTGGGTTGTACTATTAGTAATTGTAGGTATTACGATGTACATATTACGTTACATATGGCGTATTATGATTTTCGGGTCTTCGTTAAAATTAGCTCGCCAATTACGAAAAAATTTATTTGAACATTTTACAAAGATGAGTCCATCTTTCTATCAGTCAAATCGAACAGGTGATTTAATGGCACATGCGACCAATGATATTCAAGCGATACAGCAAACTGCTGGAGCGGGTGTTTTAACGCTTGTTGACTCATTAGCTGTTGGGGGATGTGTACTCGTAGCGATGGGTTTTACAATTAGTTGGAAGTTAACATTGTTAAGTTTAATTCCGATGCCGATTGTAGCCATTTCGACAAATTATTATGGAACGTTATTACATAAAAGGTTTCATAAAGCACAGCAATCGTTTTCGGAAATTAACGATAAAGTGCAAGAGAGTATGAGTGGAATGAAAGTGATTCGATCGCTTGGACAAGAGAAAGAAGATTTGCAGGCGTTTCGAAAAAAATCAGAAGATGTTGTGCATAAAAATGTGTTAGTTGCACGTATTGATTCGTTATTTGATCCGACAATCGCTCTTATCGTTGGATTTTCTTTTTTAATTGCAGTATGTTACGGATCGGTATTAGTTGTAAGAGGTGAACTAACAGTAGGTGATCTCGTTACATTTACGACATATTTAGGTACCCTCGTTTGGCCAATGTTAGCGTTTGGATGGTTGTTCAATATTATGGAGCGTGGGCGTGCTTCATATGACCGTGTAGAAAAAATTCTTTCACAAAAATCAGATGTAGTAAATAGAGAAAATGCTGTACATACAATAGCGAGCGGTAATGTTTCGTTTGCTGTTGATTCATTTTCGTATAAGAAAAATGAACTGTTACATTTAACCGATATTTACTTTGATTTGAAGAAGGGCGAAACGCTAGGAGTTGTAGGACGTACAGGTGCAGGGAAAACGACTTTATTAAAATGTTTAATCCGTGAGTATGATCATTTTAATGGTGAATTAAAAGTTGGGGAGCGAGATATTCGAGATTTAACACTTCATGGTGTCCGTTCTGCTATTTCATACGTGCCGCAAGATCATTTTTTATTTTCAGCAAGTATTGGTGAGAATATTGCCTTTGGAAAGGCGGATGCTACATATAATGAAATTACCCAAGCTGCAGAGATTGCTTGTATTCATAATGACATCCTCCAATTTTCAGAAGGATATGAAACAGTAGTAGGGGAAAGAGGCGTTTCGTTATCTGGTGGTCAAAAACAGCGAATCTCTATTGCTCGTGCTTTATTAACAAATGCTGAAATTTTAATTTTGGATGATTGTTTATCAGCGGTAGATGCAAAAACAGAAGAGACGATTTTAAGTGCCTTAAAGAGGGAAAGAGCAGGGAAAACGACGATTATTACTGCACACCGATTAAGTGCAATTCAGCATGCCAATCTTATTCTTGTTGTTGATGAAGGTAGAATTGTACAAAGAGGTACACATGAGGAATTAATGAAGGAAAACGGCTGGTATAAGGAAATGTATGAAAGCCAGCAATTAGAAGCTTTAGTCGAGAAAGGAGGCGTATGATGGTAGAGAAGAAGCGAAGTGATTTAAGTAGATTGCTTTCTTATATGAAGCCATATAAAGGGTTGCTATCTTTAGCATTTATCTTTTTAGTTGGTGCGACAGTAACGGAAATGATGGGGCCTTTTTTAATTAAACAATTCCTTGATGAACACCTAGTACCGCGGGATTTTGAACAATCAGCACTCGTTACTTTATTTGTAATTTACATAGTTGCTCATTTATTAAAAGTATTATTTACGTATTTAAATCTATTGTACTTTCAGAACATTGCTTTTAAGATTGTTCAAGATATGCGAGTTGAAGTATATGAACATGTTCAAAAGCTGTCATTAAGTTTCTTTGATCGTACGCCAATTGGTACGCTCGTATCTCGTATAACGAATGATACGGAAGCGATTAAAGATTTTTATGTCAGTGTATTATCAACATTTGTGAAAAATGTAGTCTTTTTAGTAGGTATTTTAATAGCGATGTTTTTATTAGATGTAAAATTAGCGCTATTTTCTCTCGTATTAATTCCGATAATGTTTGCGATTATGGTATTATATCGCCGGAAAAGTGCAGCTTTTTATTTAGAAGTACGTAATCAACTAAGCGTGTTAAATGCAAAATTGAACGAGTCCATACAAGGAATGAATATTGTTCAAGTGTTCAGACAAGAAAAACGTATGAGAAAAGAGTTTGAAGAAGTGAATAATAAACATTATAGTGCAGGACGACGTACTTTGAAGTTAGACGCATTACTTTTACGACCAGCTACGGATTTAGTACATATTGTAGCTATTGCGTTAGTACTAGGTTTATTTGGGATTGATGCCTTAAAGAGCCCTGTTGAAGTAGGAGTTTTATATGCTTTTGTTAACTATATACATCGTTTCTTCCAACCTGTAAATGAGATGATGATGAAATTGTCCTTTTTCCAACAGGCACTTGTTTCGTCATCACGTGTATTTCATTTAATGGACGAGAAAGATTTAGCACCGGTTCAAAAAGGCAATGAGAATCCTCAAGTTGTGGATGGAGATATTGAATTTAAAAATGTTACTTTTTCGTATGATGGAAAGCGTGACGTTTTAAAAAATGTATCATTTCACGTGAAACAAGGGCAAACGGTTGCTTTTGTTGGGCATACTGGTAGCGGAAAAAGTACGATTATGAATTTGTTAATGCGATTTTATAATATTAAGTCAGGAAATATTGTAATAGACGGTGTAGATTTAGAAAAATTTGAAGAACGAGAAATTAGAAAGAAAATAGGACTCGTATTGCAAGATGCATTTTTATTTGCTGGAAATGTAAAGCAAAATATTCGTATGTATAATGAAGAAATTACGGATGAAGAAGTAAAAGAAGCTGCTCGATTTGTGCAAGCGAATACGTTTATTGAAAAGTTACCAGAGCAGTATGAAACAGAAGTAGTAGAAAGAGGTGCAGCATTTTCAAGCGGTCAACGACAATTAATTGCTTTTGCTAGAACGATAGCAACGAATCCGAAAGTATTAGTATTAGATGAAGCAACAGCTAATATCGATACAGAAACAGAAGAGGCTATTCAAACAGCGTTGCAACAAATGCGAAAAGGTAGAACGACGATAGCCATTGCGCATAGGTTATCTACAATTCAAGATGCAGATCAAATTTTTGTGATGCATGATGGAGAGATAGTAGAAAGAGGAACACATCAAGAATTACTAAGTGAGCAAGGTTTGTATTATAATATGTACTTGTTACAAAATAAAGGGAGTTTGCAAAAGGCCTTGTAAATACAAGGTCTTTTTTATTTTGTATACAAAATATATTTACTCTTTGTTTCTATAGCATAAATGTCGTGTCCTCTTATGAAACTTGTACATATTGTATGTATACGAAGTAAAAAAATTGATAGGAGATTTTATATGCAAAACAGATCGAGTTCAAATGTTACGTTTATTGATGTGTCTCATTGGGAAGGGAATATTGATTGGAATGCAGTGAAGGCATCTGGAATTCCAGCAGCGTATGCAAAAGCGACAGAAGGTGTAAATTACATTGATCCTACTTTTACTAAAAATGTACAAGCAGCCCGAAGTGCGAATATATTAATTGGTGCATACCATTTTGCACGCCCAGAACAAAATGATGCAATTTCAGAGGCAAAATATTTTGTGAGTATATTACAAAGTAACCAGACAGACTTAATGCCAGTTCTGGATTTAGAATCACCAACAGATCCGAGTAATAGTAATTTAACTGGTAGCGCTATATCGAATTGGGCAAGAAGCTTCATAAATTATGTGAAACAGGCTACTGGAAAAGATGTAATGTTATATACAGGAGTTTGGTATATTAATGAGTTCGGAATCAGCGGATTAAGTGATATTCCACTTTGGATTGCTAAATACTCGAGTACACCGCCTGCTGATGCTGGTGGATGGACAGCGTGGACAGCATGGCAGTACACAGATTCTGGACAAATTTCAGGTGTAGGAAATTGTGATGTATCAGCTGCAGTTTCACTAGAAGCTTTACAAGGGAATGGAGCAAGTGGTGGAGGGAATGTTTCTCCGCCTAATAATGCAACTCCAGTGTATGGGGTTGCTATAATTAATGGAGATAATGTGAATTTGAGAAGTGGACCATCTTTGCAGTCTAGTGTAATTCGCCAATTGAATCGTGGCGAAACATATGAAGTTTGGGGAGAACAAGATGGATGGCTTTGTTTAGGGACAAATCAGTGGGTATATAATGATCCGAGTTATATTCAGTATAAACATTATGTGGCGACTATTACTGGTGATAATGTAAATTTGCGTGACGCTCCATCATTAAAAGGAAATGTTATAAGACAGTTACATCATGGTGAATCGTATCGAGTATGGAGTAAGCAAGATGGATGGCTTTGCTTAGGGACAAATCAATGGATATACTACGATCCAAGTTATATTCAGTATGGTGTACAATAGAGTAAAAATAAAAGGTGCCCTGTCAGAGGTGCCTTTTATCCCGCATTAACTGGCGGTAAGACCCCCACCTCAAAATTCAGCGGAAGCAAAGAAGTTAGGTGGGGATCAATTGCCAGTAAACGCCCGATTGGTTCAACTAATAATCAGTGGGGAATGAACAAAACCCCCACTGATTAAAGTTTCACTTTATTAAAAATGTACAACTTTTACAAAGTCTATATCGAAACCATAGTATACTATAGTAGATATATTTATAAAAAATAATAGAAAATGAAATAAAGGGGTAAAAATATGAATTATGTGCTAATAGGTGCGGTTTTAATATTATTAGCTGTAGTATTTGTGCTGTTTTATAAAAATAAACAGTTAGAATCAGAGAGTCAGCAAGTAGAATTTGAAAAGAAACAAGCAATTGAAACGTATGAAAATGAAATTGCAGCTACGGTGATAGAGCATAAAGAACAACAAAATAATTTAAAAAATATGGAACAGAAAAAATACAATGATTTACAAGTAAGTGCAAATAGAGAAATTGAAAATATGCGTATGATGAAAAATCAATTAGCTATACAACATAGTAAAGAACGTAGTGAAATACAAAATAAACATAATAACGAAATACATATGTTTCAAAAATTAATTGCAAATTTACGAGAATATACTAAAAACGGCGCTGAAATGAATACGTACGAAACATTACATTATATGAAGCGAGGATTCATAGAGCAAGGCATCATATTAGATGCTGAAATTGAAATCATGCCGAATGTTTTTATTAAAAATAATAGTGAAATAAACGATAATCGAATCCATCATCTCATCTTGTGCAAAACTGGTATTTATCTACTTGAGACGAAAGAATGGGAAGAGAAATTAATTCATGGTTTAACGAAAGAAAATGCTGGTATATATTCATTTATGATTGATGAAATGGGTAAGTATCAACAAGAAGTTGAAAAAGAAGAGACATTTGAATATATAGTAGGTAAAGATTCGTCAACTATACAAGTGAAAAATGAAGGGAACCCAGTATATAAGGCGAAGAAACTATCTCAAATTTTATACAATTGTTTGAAAGAAATGCAGGCTAATAGTATAAAAGAAAAGGTAAAACCAGTTGTATATTTTTATAATGAAAATGGAAAAGAAATAATAGATCTTTCAAGTGAGGAAACACCTAGATTAAAAGATCGGGAGCAAATTGTAACGTTCTTCAGAAATGAAATCTTAGCAGGGAAAATAGTATATACAGTGCAAGAATTAGAACAGATTCGAGAAATGATTAGCAGGATGAATTATATAGTGAGTTAAAAGGGGAGATCTTTCTGAGCGCTATGTTACGTGGCATTTTGTATGTCTATTTTTGTTTGTATATAGTAATGTACATTCTATTTATATTCGTCATCGATATGATCCATATGCCCTTAAGTGTAAGGAGCATTTTTGTAGTATTCATACCATTTGTTTTATTAGTCATGGTTCAAAGGGCTATTTTATATGTTTCTAAAAATCGTAATGAAGAAAAGAAGCAAATGTCTGGGGTTTTAATAGTAGCACTCATACCATTAATAGTATGCACTGTACAACTAAGTGTAAATGAATATACGTCAAAGTTTAATCAAAATAGATGGTTAAATCATGCAGAGAAACGGGTACATATGGTAGATGATCTATTACAAAAATATAAATTAATAGGGAAATCAAATGAAGAAATTACACAATTGTTAGGAGCTCCAACGGACACGAGAAGTGGGGAAGAAGGAGGTATCACTTTGTATTATCTTGGGACTGAACGTGGCTTTATTCCAATAGATAGCGAACAGCTTGTTTTACAATTTGATAGAGATGGTAAAGTCATGGAATATACGGTGCATAAAGATTAAAGAAACGTAGAGGGAAGCTATATGTTATAGCTTCTTTTTTATTTTTCAATATGTCACGGAAGGGAGAGAAGGTTTTTGAGTGGAATAAGGAATGAAAGCGGAGGTGATGCATATATATAGATGCATTGGGTGATTATTAACCCGATTGATGAGGGTTAATAATCAATAAGGGTGGGCAAAAACCCCACTGATTAAAATTTCACTTTATCATATTGTATAAATGAAAAGGAGGTAAGACGGTGAAAGCAATCCCGACTGATGTCCTGAGTAAAGAATTGATGGAAAGAGAAGGAGTTATATCTATTACAGTAAAGGAATTTGAAAAGATAGAAGTAGCTGGAGTAGTGGTCGCTGGTCCAGCGGTTATTTTGATTAATCAAGATTAAGTACATATCATTGAAATAAAAAGCATCCGTCTAGGATGCTTTTTATTTGTATGTAAGGATAAATATGATGGATAATTGTGTTACTGGAGGGAAAGTCTGTGGCAATTATTATAACAATGTTAGTAATGGGTATTTTATTAGGATTTGTTGGAGCTGGAGGAGCTGGGTTTATTATCGCGATACTCACTTTAGTATTCCAAATTCCTATTCATGTTGCTCTTGCAACATCTTTAACTGCAATGGCATTTACGACATTATCAGGTGTTGTAAGTCATTACCGTGAAGGCAATGTTGCACTTATTATAGGCGGGATTGTTGGGGGATTTGGCGCAATTGGCTCTTATATTGGTTCTAAATTTGGTTCACTTATACCAGCACATCTTCTTCATTGGTTTACAGCTGGGATGTTATTTTTATCGGCAATTTTTATGTTTATTAAATTAATTATGTTCAAAAACAAAGAACAGTCGTCTTTATATAAACATAAAGAGTTTTCCGCGAACTACTTGTTGAAATGTGTATGCCTTGGATTAGTTACTGGAATGATGGCTGGTTCATTTGGGATTGGTTCTGCACCGTTTATTCAACTTGGATTAATGGTTCTATTGGGACTTACGATTCAGCAATCTGTAGGGACAACAATGCTTGTTATATTACCGATTGCAATTGGAGGCGGGCTAGGATATAGTTCGGAAGGATATTTAGATTATATATTGTTATTGCAAGTATTGATTGGGACCATGTTAGGGGCATACATTGGCGCGAAGTTTACAAATTATGCACCGCGAACGCTTTTGAGGTTTTCGATGATTATGACACCGGTTTTAGCTGGATGTATGCTATTGATGGAATAAAGTGAAATTATAATCAGTAGGGGGTTACTGCCTACAAATAGCGGGATAAAATTAATATAGCAAACTATTAATATATTTTACGAATGAATTATATAGGTAATTCATATTTCCCATATAAAAGGATTTGTTTTAATATTATGAGTGTAAAGTTCGAGTATTCGAAGTACTACTTGAATTATATCCCTATCCCTTTTCTAAAAATGCGAACAAGTTTTGCCCTATTCTATTCAATAGTTAATTGCATAGAAATATATTGTTCGATGACCATTATGGAACGTACATAATGGGAAAATCCCGATCCTTAAAGAGGATGCCCCTAATCTTCATGTGAAAATATGATCGGATATGAAAGCTGACCAATTTATGGTCAGCTTTCTTTTTGTTCGAAAATTATTTCTTCTTTAATTTCTGTTTGCAATAATACAGTTTTTCCGAAGCGACGTTTGCATTCCGCGCGCACTTTTTCAAGGGCTAGTAGCTGAGTAGTGGCGGGAACTGTGACAATAGCTTGGCGAGGTTTTCGATTTTCTTCACAAAAGACACATTCCACAACATAATTAGAAATCATATTTTCATCCTTCCAGTTTTAATTTCTAAGAAGGGATTGTCTATGAAGTTGATGTAACTTTTCGTCATTGTTTTATTATTTTCCTCTTTTTTTCAAGGGGAAAATAATAAAGAAGGCGAATTTTAGTAGGGGAGGGATGTTTATGGAGAGATGGATAGGTAGTGCAGCGGTATGTGTAAATGAAAAAAATGAAGTTTTAATGGTATTGCAGGGCAAAGAGGGAGAAGAAAAAAGGTGGTCTGTCCCAAGTGGAGGACTTGAAAAGGGAGAGACACTAGAAGAATGTTGTATCAGGGAAGTTTGGGAAGAAACAGGTTACAATGTGGAAGTTGTAAATAAAATATATGAAAAAGAGGGTATTACATACGGAATTCCAGTGTATGTCCATTATTATTTTGTTAAACAAATAGGCGGTAATATGAAAATCCAAGATCCTGATGAGTTAATACATGAAATTGCTTGGAAAGGGATATATGAAGTTGAACAATTGTGTTTAGCTTTTCCAGAGGATTATGAATTGCTGTGCCAATATATAAATAAAGAAGCAAGTATGTAAATACTTGCTTCTTTAATGTATCCAAGACAAGAAAAGCGGAACGATAACTAAACTAGCGCCTGCTGTTAAAAGCATGGATAAACTTGCAATTGTTCCTTCCACAGGACCGATTTCGAATGCTTTTGATGTACCGGTTCCGTTTGCGCTCGTTCCTAACATAATACCTTTTGCAATTGCTGTTTTAATACGGCAAATACGTATGAGAGAAGGACCGAGCAATGCTCCTGTTAAGGCAGTTAAAACGACAAAGACAGCAGTTAATTGTGACATACCACCAATCATTTCTGAAATAGCCATTGCGATTGGTGTTGTTACGATATGTGGCGCTAAACTATGTTCTAGTGATGAATCAATTTGAAAATAATTTGCTAGTAGTGCTGAAGTAATGACTGATAAAAACGAACCGACAATGACATTAAGTAAGATAGCCATTCCATGTTTCTTTAATAAATCAAAGTATTTATAGATTGGCCATGCAAAAGCAACTGTTGCGGGTTTTAATAATTCAGTTAACCAGTGACCACCAGTTTCGTATGTTTCATAAGGTGTATCTAATCCGAGCAATAAAGCAATTAAAATAATGGGACAGACGAGAAGAGGAGAAAGTAGACTCCAATTCCAGCGTTGATACATTTTTTTTGATAGCCAATATGTGAATAGTGTTAATAGTAAACAAAGAAATCCGATCATTGCGTTGATCCTTTCCGCTTTAGTAGCAATTCTGTTAAAAGTCCTGTAACTAAGGTAACGCAAAGAGTGCTAATCATAATAATTAAAATGAGATCGATTCCATATTGTGTTAGTGTATCTCTGTAACGTATGACAGCGACTGCAGAAGGGATGAAAAATAAAATAAGTTCTTTTAATAAAAAATCTGCTCCGTCCTGTATCCATTCTTTTTTAACTAGGTTAAATTTTAATGAAATTAATAATAAAAAAATACCGATTATACTTCCTGGAACTGGGAGGTGTGCCTGTTTTGCAATCCATTCACCTGTCCAAGCGAAACAAAATAGTAATAAAATTTGTCCGCTTAACTTCCACCATTTCATACAGTAACCCCTCTTTCTTTTTTTACATAAAAATTGTAAAAAAGAATTAACAATTTCTACTATACGTTCATTCAAAATATTTGTCTAATATATAAATTATATGTTATTAATATATTAGACATATTAATCGAAAGTGAAAAGGGTGTCCAAAAATGGAATTACGGCATTTGCAATATTTTGTTGTTGTGGCAGAAGAGTTACACTTTGGACGGGCGGCTGCTCGTTTACAAATGACACAACCACCACTTAGTCAACAAATACAGCAATTAGAAAAAGAAATGGGAGTTACATTATTTTCAAGAACGAAAAGAAAGGTTGAACTAACAGAAGCAGGAGAAATGTTTTTAAAAGAAGTAAAAAAAGCGTTTGAACAAATTGAAAAAGCAGTAGAAGTTGCACAAAGTGCGCAAAGGGGAGAAGTAGGATCACTTTCAATTGGTTTTGTAGGTGCGGCGATATATGATATTTTACCATCAATTGTTAGGGAATATAGAAAGAAATTTCCGAGAGTGTCTGTTGCATTACATGAATTGTCAACACCAGATCAAGTTCATGCACTTCATGATAACCGTATTGATATTGGCTTTTTACGTCCACCAATTCCAACGCAATTATTAGAATTAGAGCCAATTCAAAGGTTATCTTGCACCTTATGTTTACCAAAGGCACATCCGCTTGCAGAGAAAGGTGAAATACATATAGAAGATTTACGAGATGAGCCGTTTGTATTTATTACGAGACCAGTATGGCCAGCTTTGTATGATACAATTTTATCTCTTTGCAGAGAAGTTGGATTTAGTCCGCGTATTGTACAAGAAGCAACAGAGTATCAAACAGTTATGGGGCTTGTAGCAGCAGGGATTGGAATTACAGTAATACCCGTGTCGGCAAATAAGTTATATAAAACAGAAGTTGTATATAAAGAGTTATATGATTCTAATTTTGTTGCAGAAATGTCAGTGGCTTACAAAAAAATGAATAGTAATCCAGAGCTGCTAGAGTTTTTAAAAATTGCAAGAGAGAAGAAAAGAATAGAAGTAGAAGACGAGTAATAGTAGTAACAGAAAATGGATTTAATTCAGATCCATAAAAGTACACCTTATTAAACAATAAAGCGGAAATGCAACTTAAGTTGCATTTCCGCTTTATTGTTCTTTTTTTAGCTCGATACTAAATAGATAAACGTGTTCATTTTCTTTTAAGAGTAGATCAATACCTGTTTCTTCATCAATGATAGGAACGCTTACAGTTTCTTTACTGGTTTGGATTACAGCAGCTAAAATTGTTTTTTGATTGTATTTTAAATTTTTTATAGATTGGATTGTAGTAGTTGCAGAGCTATTTACGCTTGGTGGCGCTTCTTCAGGAACAAGTGTTGAACCACCATTAATATTAATATACCATTGCCCTTTTTCTTGTACATCTTCATTAAAGTGGGGGTATGGCGATATGAAAGAGAGTTTTATTTTCTTTTCTAGAAAATGTGAGGTAGCAATGTAAGCGATTTCTTTTGTTTTTTTACCATTGTTATAATAATCAATTGTAGCATTTAATTCATCTTTATCATTTTTAAGCGTAATGTTATAAAACATGCTATTTCCTTCTTGAAAAGGAGTCATTTGTAAAATAGAAGCTTGCTCTTTTGTTAATTTGTATGGCTCAACAATGGCAACTTCATTGTTTTTTAGTTGGCTACAACTTGTGAGTAATAATAAAGACAAGATTAATAGTAATTTTATACGCATGCAATCTCCTCCTTTTTACAATTATATTCTAAATATGCTTTTTTTATCATTTCGTTTTCTAGGACTAAAGACTTAGAAGAAATTCCGATTGTAGTGCGATGTTTAAAATGTCATATTTTTATACACTAGTAGTATAGAATGCGTATGTAATAAGGTAGGGGAAGAATTTTATGTCTTTATGTCGGTTAGCGAGAAAAAATATTAGAACATTTGCTACCAAAAGGATGAAGCAATTTATTTGGATTGCTATGAGTACTATGATTTTGTTTTTTATGATATCGTTACAATTTAATGAAGGAGCTATTTTGAAAGTAGGGGATGCATTTGTATTTCAAATGTATTTTTACACACTGTTTATTGTACTAATTTTCATATGTATTTTTACTACATATAAAATGATGTACTCCCTTTTGCTAGTGAGGAGAGAGGAGTTTACATCTTATGTAGCAGAAAATATGAAAAGAAAAGAAGTACTATGTTTATTATGTCAGGAGCAATTATTCATTTATGGAGCAGCATTTGTTTTCGGATTAATTAATGGGATGCTATTTTTGAAATTATTCACGGTTATCTTTATGAAAATCGCAGGGATACAAGGAGTAAATAGTGCGCCAATTACAATATATGCAGTTGTAATTATTAGTATAATTATGATGACTGTCGTTTTAATAACGATGATGCAATGTTATCATTTTTTTCGAAGTTTAAAAGATGAAAATTCGTTGCGATTAAAAGAAAGGGCATGAGAAATCATGCTTTTTTCTATTTTACACATAAAAATAATCATGTTACAGTGAAAAGACCTGACAAAGAATGGGAAGGAAAGGTTGTATAGAATGACAAATGAACAATCAATTGTAAAAGTCGATCGGTTAACGAAGCGAATCGGATCAAAGACACTTGTACAAAATATTAGTTTTGAAGTGAAAAAAGGCGAGGTTGTCGGTTTACTCGGACCAAACGGTGCTGGAAAAACGACTTTAATGAGAATGATGGTTGGTATGATCCGTATGACAGAAGGTGAAGTATGGATTGATGGTCAATCTGTGAAACAGCAATTTGAAAAAACCGCTGCGAAAATTGGGGCGGTAATTGAGACACCCGAATTTTATCCTTTTTTGAGCGGGTATGAAAATTTAACATATTTCGGACGAATGAATGGTAATGTGACCGAAGAGCGTATCGATGAAGTAGTGAAATTGTTAGGAATGGGACAAGTAATTAATCGTAAAGTAAAAGCATATTCACTCGGCATGAGACAACGTTTAGGAATCGCTCAGGCGCTTATTCACGATCCGGATGTGTTGGTACTAGATGAACCGACGAATGGATTAGACCCTAGTGGAATACATGAAATGAGAATGTACATAAAAAAAATTGCACATGAACAAGGAAAAGCTGTACTTGTATCGAGTCACTTACTTTCAGAAGTTGAATTAATGTGTGACAGAGTTATCATTATTCAGCACGGGGAATATGTGGCTACGCAAAATATTCAGCATAGTCAAAGTGAAGAGATGGAGACGATCCGTATACGTGTAGATGATGTGAATAAAGCAGCGGAAATGTTAGGGCATGATGTTTTAGTAGAAGATAATGAATTAATTATTAACGTAAAAGATGAAGAAATCCCAAATGTTATTCGTACATTGCTTGAGAAAAATATTCAAGTGTATCGTGTATATGAAGAAAGAAAAACGTTAGAAGAGCAATTTTTAGAATTAACAGGGGGAAAAGATATTGTTTAATTTAGTATATAACGAACTGTATAAAATATTTAAGCGGAAGCGAACGATTATTCCATTTGCGGTTATTGCAGTATTAATAATCGGATTAGGGTGGGTTACGGTAAAGTATTTTGAACCGGAAACAAAAGGATGGAAAGTAGATTATACAGAACGTACTGTAGAAATTGAGAAAAAGCTTGGCATGAAAAAAGAAGCTATTTTAGCAGAAAAATCAGGGGATGAGCTTGTAAAAGAATACCAGCTTAAGATGAAGCATTTAGATACGGATACAGCACCGGCAAGCAGTTCTCCACTTTCTTTCATGAGAGATACAGGTTTTATCGTATTTCCAATTTTGCTCCCATTTATCCTCGTGTATGCAAGTACAATTTTTGCGAATGAATATAGTTGGGGAACATATAAATTTTTAACAATCCGTCCGGCGAGTCGATTTAAAATTTTAACAGCAAAGTTTTTAGCAATCGTTATATTTGCAGCTTTATTGTTTATATTTAATATGATTTTCTCCGCTTTATGTGGACTTGTTATTTATAAATTCCAACAGCCTGCATGGAGTGAGTTTATTTTCCAAGATGGAAATATAATAAAACAAAATATTTTTGTGGAAGCAAGTAAATATTATGTTTTATCGTGGTTACCAACGGTTGTGTATGCATCGTTTGCATTTATGATTTCTGTGTTAACGAGATCTAGTGGAGGTGCAATTGGTATTTCACTATTCCTTGCTTTATCAGGCAATATTGCGTTATTAGCAGCCACTAGATATAACTGGGCGAAATATTTATTGCCAGCAAACACAGATTTATATAGTATTTCAAAGAATGGAAGTTTTATTGATGGAGTAACATTCCCGTTTGCATCATGTATGTTACTACTTTATTTGTTCGTATTTTTATGTATTTCATATACTGTGTTTTTAAAACGTGATTTAACTTAATAAGAAAAGCCGTTCAGGGTGCTGAGATGCACACTTTGAACGGCTTTTTTTATGAGAATTGTTTAAGTGCTCTTTCGGCTAGTAAAGCAAAGTATTCGGCACTTATAGGCAGTGCCTCTTCATTAATTGTAAAAGCAGGATGATGCCATTCATGTGTACCGCTCGTTCCCATAAAGACGAATGAACCTGGTATTTCCTGTTGGTAAAATGAAAAATCTTCTCCAGCCATTGACGGACTAGGCGAGATGATATTAAGATTCATCTTTGTGGCAACGTGAGTAGATAAGTCTGTAAGAGCTTTATCGTTGTGAACAGCAGGAGGACCTGAAAAAAAACGGAATTCCGTTTTTACACCTAATGCATCAGATACACCTTTAATAATACGCTCCATGAGTGCTGGGATCTTTTCACGTGTTTCAGCTTGGAACGTGCGAATAGTTCCTTCTAACGTAGCTTTTTCAGGAATCACGTTCCACGTATTTCCTGCATGAATATTTGTAACACTAACAACCGCATTATGAGATGAACTTATATTTCGGCTTACAATTGTTTGCAGTGCCATCACAAGTTGAGAGGATGCGACAATAGGATCTACGCCAGCATCTGGTACAGCCGCGTGTGTACCAACTCCGTGAATTTCAATTTCAAATCGATCAACTCCGGCCATCAGTGGACCATCTTTAATGCCAATTGTACCTACTGGTAAATCAGGTTTATTATGCATGCCGAAAATCGCTTGCACATTACGTAAATGTCCAGCATCAATAACTTTGCAAGCGCCATTACTACTTTCTTCAGCTGGTTGGAATATGAAGCGAATCGTTCCATTTAGGGAAGATTCTCTTTCTTTTAATAAGAAAGCAGTACCTAAAATAGCAGCTGTATGAAAATCATGTCCACAAGCATGCATTTTCCCTGGCACTTTAGATGCATAGGACACATGTGTTTCTTCTTGAATAGGAAGGGCATCAATATCAGCACGAACTGCTACAATTGGCCCGTTTTTATTACCAGATACTTCAGCGATAATTCCTGTTTCTAAATTGGAATCAATGATAGTAATGTTTTTTTCTTCTAACCAATTTTTTATTGCTTTTGTTGTTTCGAACTCTTCATATGATAGTTCTGGATACTCATGTAAATGTCGGCGGATGGAGATAAGTTTTTCTTTTAGGTGATTTGAAATAGATACCATGTAGTATGCCTTCTTTCTTAAGCAAAATATTTACCATAAGTATACAACAATAAAAGAGAGGATTCTCAAATGGAAATCCTCTCTCGTTTATCTCATAAAAGCCCGATTGGTTCAACTAATTAAAGTTTCACTTTATGCTGCGACTTTTTTATGCGTATGATGTTTACGATAACGTCCACGCATTGCGTATGCAATTTGCGGGATTGCAATCCCAATTAATATAAGTGATACACCGAACCATTGTGAAGATAGTACAGCCTCTTTTAAAACGAATACTGACATAATTGTTGTAACTGGTAGTTCCGCTGCACCAAGAATAGTCGCTAAGCCAGAACCGATTTTTGGAATCCCGATTGTAAAGGCAATAGATGGAATGACGATACTAAATGTTCCTAATCCTAAACCGTATTTCCAAAGACCTTGAGAAATGGCACCATTAAAAATAAATGTTGGTGGGAATACAATCATGACTAAAGTTAAAGCACCAGTCATTAAGAGAACACCGCGCGGTAATGAAGGTACTTCAACAGCAACTTTTCCGCTCACGAAAATGTATGTTGCGAATGTAACAGCAGATAATAAACCTAAAATGATTCCAGTCGTATCGAAAGCACCTGCTGATTGTTCTAGTAAACCACTTGATAAAAATGTCCCTACAAGTAAGAAAATAACAGAAATAACTTTTTCTCTTGAAGGTAATGTTTTTGTTGCGACTGCTTCAATGATAATTCCGACCCAAACGAATTGGAATAAAAGAATAATTGCAATAGAAGCTGGTACAGTTTTTAATGAGGCATAATAAAAAATTCCGGTAAAACTTGCAGATGTTCCTGCAACGAATAAAAGTAATGCTTGCTTTAAAGGAACGCGATGTCTAGAAAATAGAAGTGTAATAGCAAGCAAAATAATCCAACCGAACAAATATTGGCTGCCAATTACCTCTCCAAGTGAAAATCCTTCTGCATATGCAAGCTTAACAAAAATAGCTAAAATTCCATAACTACACGCTCCTAATAAAACTAAAAGAGAATAACGAAGCATGAAAAATTCCTCCCATCTATATGAAGTTGTTCCGTATCGAAAATATATAACTAGAGGGAAGTATACAAAATTAGAAATAAAGGGTCAAATGAAAGAAAAGTATGACATTTTATAGAATAATAATAAAAGTATGATATTTATGCATAATCTTGAAATTATTAATAGTAGAAGTATTATAAAATCAACTTTGCATTGTATAGAGATAGCATTTGAAAAAAATATTTTTTAAACCAATATGTATATAGACGTACTAGTAGCGTGCTAATTATTTGAGAAACTATGTTACCTTTGTTATGTTAATAACAATTAAAGGAGTTTCATAATGCATTTGAGTTTTTTCTATATAATAGAAGGAAATGAAAACGTTTTATTAGAAACTGTGAGGAAATATGTTTTTTCTTATTGCCACGTTGTAAAAGTGATTTCACGAATTGTTCATAGTATTTTTATGTGTTTTTGTTACAATATTTAGGGAGAGGAGTGGAATGATGCAAGATATTAGTATTTTTTTAGCGTTTGGCGCCGGGTTCTTATCATTTATTTCCCCATGTTGCTTACCGCTTTATCCGGCATTTTTATCGTACATAACAGGTATGTCGGTTTCTGAATTGAAAGAAGAAAATGCAATGCTTCGCAAAAGAAGTATGATACATACAGCGTTTTTCTTACTTGGATTTTCAATTATATTTATTGCAATTGGATTTGGTACAAGTTTTATTGGAGGAATCTTTACTGACTATAAAGATTTAATCAGACAGTTAGGTGGTATCTTTATCATCGTGTTCGGTTTAATTATTGTCGGGGTGTTTAAGCCGAAATTTTTAATGCAAGACCGTAAATTTACATTTAAAAATCGTCCAAGTGGCTATTTTGGATCAGTACTAATTGGATTAGCCTTTGCAGCAGGGTGGACGCCATGTACCGGACCAATTCTAGTGTCCGTAATTGGATTAGCAGCAACAAACCCAGAATCAGCAATGATTTACATGATTGCTTACATACTAGGGTTTGCTATCCCGTTTTTCGTACTGTCATTCTTTATTACGAAAATGTCTTGGATTAAAAGAAATAGTATGGCCTTCATGAAAATCGGAGGATATATTATGATTGTTATGGGTGTCTTCCTATACTTTAACTGGATGACGAAAATTATCGTATATTTCTCAAGTTTATTTGGTGGTTTTACCGGTTTTTAGTATTATTCTGCGAAAATGTTGGAAATACTAACGGAAAAGCATATAATGAAAGTATATTTTGCATATAGCCACAAAAAAGGATGAGAAAATATGAACATAGTTGTTTTATCCAGTATCGTTGCTGTTTGTATGGCTGTCGGTGCGATGTTTATTCGTTTAAAAGCAGCTAAGAAACCTGCAACATTGAAAAAAATTATACTTCCACCATTTTTTATGAGTACGGGCGCATTGATGTATGTTTTTCCTGAATTTCGATTAACTCCAGCAGAAATGTTAGAAGCGATTGGTGTCGGTTTGATTTTCTCTATTTTTCTTATTAAAACATCTAAATTTGAAATTAGAGGACAAGAGATTTATTTGAAGCGTTCAAAAGCCTTTGTTTTTATATTAATTGGATTACTTGTAGTGCGGATTGTATTTAAAACATACTTAAGCCAATCTCTTGATTTAGGACAACTTAGTGGCATGTTCTTCTTACTAGCGTTTGCGATGATTGTGTCATGGAGAATTGCAATGTATCGTTCCTTTACGAAATTACAGAAGGAAATGGAAAAAGAAGATGGTTTTTATAATGAAAAAGATATGAAGCTAACTTAAAAACTGTATATGTACCAAATAAAAAGACAGCGTCAAAGGCGCTGTCTTTTTATCGAAAATAATATGAAGTTACTTTGCGAGTAAAGATTGATAGTTAGAATAATCAATCTTTTTTTCTTGTAGTTTTTTAATTAAAAATTTATGATCACGCTTTGGTGTGGCAATGATATATCCTTTAATAATTAAGTCTTGTGTAATTTGAGAGGCATTTTCTTGTAATGCAAGTTCCCCGATTTTTCCAGCGATCTTTGATTTTGCAACATCGCGAAATAGTTCTGGAACAGGACTTACAAGCTCTTCTAACAATTGTTTTTGTTCGTCAGCCCATAAATGTCTCGTTTTATTTATGTAGTGTTCTTCCCAATCCAAAATGGACATGCCGTCTTCTTTTGGCAATCGTTTTAAAAATTTTCTGAACATAAAGTATCCACCGATAGACATAAGCCCTAATAAAATAACCGTCCATAATACAATGAACCAACTGAACCATCCTTCGAGCAAGCATATCCCCCCCTTAATGATAGCGGTTTTCTTTTATTCATATTATATACAGTGAGATTCATAGAAAGCAAGAACGCTTGGTCATTTTGACCAAGCGTTATAGTTTAAACGAAGTATAGTTGTTCAACACATAAATTATTATTATCGTCTTCAACATACTCAATAATAAGTGTGCCAACTTTACGATCTTTATCTTCAGTTGTGAAAATAGAGTAAGAAGTAAAACGTGTTTTTGATAGGCCGCTTATATGTGTAGGTAAAGAAATGTAGTCGTTATCGCGAAAGAATTCCATCAGTTCAATATCCTCAAATTCTTTTCGGTCAACTTGTTTGTTTGTATAGCGGCGTTGAAGTTGTTTTAAAGATTCATTCCAAGAAATTGCTTTTGTGTCGTATACCATTGTTCTATCTCCTTACTGTATGTAATTATTAAGAACATACGTTCTAATATAGTATACTCTTTTTATTAGAAAAGGGAAAGCAAAAAATAATGTAAGCTTGGAGTTCCAAGCTTACATTATTGATGCGTCCGTCATAATCTCTATTTTTCATTATAAGTTAGATAAGAATAAGAAACAAGATGATATATATAATGTTTAGAGTTTTCAAAATTCTGTATATTATAGGTGTACTAAAGTGTAAGGGAATGAGAGGCGTGGCATACGTAATTTCACTGCAAGGGCCGATGGCTAGCGGAAAAACAACATTAGCAAAAAGATTAGAAAAGAGAGGGTTTCGAGTTATATATGAAAATCCATATCCAATTGTAGAGAAGCGAAAAAAATTGAATTTAGATATGAATTCAAAAGTAGGGTTTATTATGAATCAAAAAATGTTTATGGAAGCAAAAATTAAGGAGTTTCAAAATGTGAAAGATTCAGTCGTAATTTTTGATCGCGGACCAGAAGATATTGAGTTTTTTACACTCTTTTATCCAACGATTATAGGGGAAGAGTGGGATATAGAAGCTGAATTGAAAGATGAATTATATGAATTAAGAGAATGCCGTTCGGATGCGATTTTTTACTTAGATGTTACGAAGAAGAATGTATATGATAGAAAAAATAATGATAGAACAAGAAACAGAAGTACGTTTGAGGAGCAATTTAAATTAGTAGAAACTGAAAAAGACTGGTATAAACAATTTCCTGTAAATTATGTGGACACGAATAGATTAACAGTGGACGATTTAGAGGTATATTTTATGGACTGGTTAAAGGAGAGAGAGCTATGAAAAAAATACTTTTACTTGTATACCCAACATTTGCAGAATTTGAAATAACAGTAGCAACGGCATTGCTGAAGAATAAATTTGAAATCATTACAGCGGGCTTAACAAAAGAATTGATTATAAGTGAAACAGGTTTGCAAGTGCAACCACATATAGAATTAAGGGAAGTGCATGTAGAAGAATATGAGGGAATTATTATTCCAGGTGGGGATGAGATACATATGAAGGATGCAGAAGGACTCTTTTCAGTCATTCGCCAATTTCACGAACAAGAAAAATTAGTAGCTGCTATTTGCGCTGGACCGTATGCGCTAGCAAAAGCAGGCTTATTCAAAGAAATCTCGTATACAGTGACCATAGATTATCAAAAACTTGATTGTTTTCCAGTAGAAAATTTTGTGTATAAAGAAGTTGTGCAACACTCAAATATTATTACAGCACAAGGACATGCATTTGTACCATTCGGAATAGCGATTGCCTCTTACTTTGGGATAGCGAATGAACATAATACAAATTTTTATGGCGGTAAGGGTAATGTGATGATGGAGAAACTTTTATCTGAAAATGTATAAAAGCTAGCGAATGCTAGCTTTTTTCTTTTTTACACCGATAAATAACTAAAGTTTTCGGATCGCGCCATATACAGTTATGAAGTGATAATTCATTTTCTACTTCTTCTTTTAGCCATACCTTCATTTCCGCGTGAAGAAGTGTATTATCAGGTATATTTAGCGACGGAAACATGCTAGAAATATAGTTTACTATTGGGGTAGAATGATGAAAAACGAGCGCATTATGAATAACTGTTTCTTCAACAGTTGGAAAAACGGATTGTAATATCTCTTTACCGTTTTCTAAACAAAATGGAGTGACTGATGATGTTGTTTTCGGTAAATCAAATGCGTCTAACATGCGGTTACACATTTCAACTATACGAGGTAATGTAACACTAGAATTTGTTGTAGCTAAAAGTGAGCCACCGGGACGAATTACTTTATGGAATCCTTGAATTGTTTTTTCAACATCTTTCATGTGATATAACATATGTCTTGCGATTATTAGGTCATAATAATTTGTTTCGAAAGGGAGTTTACTAGCATCCCCTCGTTTCCATTTTATTAAGTTATTCGTCTTAGCAGCTTCAGCAAGCATAGCTTCGGATTGATCCAACCCGGTTAATGGGCCTTTATGACCATTTGTTTGTAAAAGGGAAAGGAATTTTCCGCTAGCGCACCCAACTTCTAATATGTTTTCTTCCCCTTGAAGTTGTAAATGTTCAATAACGATTTCATCTAAATTCACTTGTTTTTCTTCGTAATGTTTATGCGTATCGATACGTGTTTGTAAATTGTTACTGACGCTATATTGCCTTTTTACATCATTCATTTTTTCATATTCCACTTTCGTACAAAATTGTTGGATCGCATGTGTTAATACATCCGTTTTCTTTAAACCTTCGTAATGGAGTGCTGATTCAAACCTTTCAAGTAATTTTTCTTCAATTCGAAAATGAATATCTTTTCGCTTTGTCATTGAAATCTCGCCCCTTTGTATCTGTTAGTGAGACTATAGCACGCCTGAAAAATTTGTGTAAATCATTTGTGTACACAAATGGAGGAGATTAAAAAAATGTTTGAATGTGAGTTTAAACTATTGACGATTTAACCGTTTTCATATATTCTTAAATTAAGTAATATTCAAATAATTCAAAAGAAATGAGAGAGTCACATGCTTCTTCAAGGAACACATCGAATTGGTCGTATGGCCATGCTGTTGGCACTTGCGGATGAAAATGAAAGTCCTGTATTATCCATTCCAAAAGGTTGGAAGTATTGTACGGGGAAAGTGGGTTCGATGAATTCGCAAAAGGTTGTCGCAGCAATGGAAACAGCGGCTAAGAGCAACCAAGTTATTGAAACAGACGTTTACAGAGAAACACATGCACTTTATCATGCAATTATGGAAGCTTTGTACGGAGTGACGAGAGGTCAAATTCAGTTAGCAGACGTTCTTCGTACAGTAGGACTTCGGTTTGCGATTGTGCGCGGTACACCATACGACGGAAAAAAAGAAGGCGAATGGGTTGCTGTTGCATTATATGGAACGATTGGTGCACCTGTAAAAGGATCTGAGCATGAGGCGATTGGTTTAGGAATTAATCACATATGATTTGCCCATAGTCTATTAGTTAGAAGGGGGCCTTACTTTTTTTAGGACAGAAGTCTGTCTTAAAAAGATAAGGTCCCCTTTTGCCTTTTTAAGGAGGAAAAATGATGATTACGTTAACAGGACATACATTGACAGTTGAAGAAATGAAGAGGTTATTACTTGAAGGAGAAGGTGTAACAGCTTGTCCAACTAGTATGCAAAAGGTAGCGGAGTGCCGCGAAGTAGTTGAGAAAATTGTAGAGGACGGAAAAGTCGTTTACGGTATTACAACTGGATTTGGAAAGTTTAGTGATGTGCTAATTCAAAAAGATGATGTAAAGGCACTTCAACATAATTTAATTCAGTCACATGCATGTGGGATAGGTGATCCATTCCCGGAAGAAGTATCGCGCGGAATGTTAATTTTACGAGCAAACACGATGCTTAAAGGAGTATCAGGCGTAAGACCGCTTGTTGTAAATATGCTTCTTGAGTTTGTAAATCGTAAAATTCACCCAGTTGTCCCGCAACAAGGTTCGCTTGGTGCGAGTGGAGATTTAGCACCTTTATCTCATCTTGCGCTCGTATTATTAGGCGAAGGTGAAGTGTTCTATAAGGGGAAACGCGTTCATGCAATGGTTGCTCTTACAGAAGAAGGTCTTGAGCCGATTGAACTTGAAGCGAAAGAAGGTCTTGCATTAATTAATGGTACGCAGGCGATGACAGCGCAAGGAGTTCTTTCTTATATAGAAGCAGAAGCAACGGCGTATCAAGCTGAATTAATTGCTTCGATGACAATTGAAGGGTTACAAGGCATTATTGATGCATTTGATGAAAATGTTCATAAAGCACGTGGTTATAAAGAGCAAGTGGATGTAGCAAGCAGAATTCGTGACATTCTTCATGATAGTAAGTTAACAACAAAACAAGGAGAACTACGTGTACAGGATGCCTATTCACTTCGCTGTATCCCGCAAGTACACGGTGCTTCTTGGCAAGTTTTAAATTATGTGAAAGAAAAGCTAGAAATTGAAATGAATGCAGCGACAGATAACCCACTTATTTTTGATGGCGGAGAAAAAGTAATTTCAGGTGGTAACTTCCACGGTCAACCAATTGCATTTGCGATGGACTTCTTAAAAGTAGGGATGGCAGAACTTGCAAATATTTCAGAGCGTCGTATTGAGCGTTTAGTAAATCCGCAATTAAATGATTTACCTCCATTTTTAAGTCCAGAACCAGGACTTCAGTCTGGTGCAATGATTATGCAGTATGCAGCAGCGTCACTTGTTTCTGAAAATAAAACGTTAGCACATCCAGCGAGTGTAGATTCAATCCCGTCGTCAGCTAACCAGGAAGATCATGTAAGTATGGGAACAATTGCTTCACGCCATGCACATCAAATTATTCAAAATGCAAGACGTGTTCTTTCAATTGAGATGATTTGTGCGATGCAAGCGGCAGAATATCGCGGAATTGAAAATATGAGTACAGTGACGAAGAGTTTCTACCATCAAGGGCGTCAGCAAGTACCTTCTATTACAAATGACCGCATATTCTCAACGGATATTGAAAATATTGCACATTGGTTAAAAACGAATTATTCGATAAAAGAAAGATTAGATGTAAACGCAGCACTATAAAATGAGAAAAGGGAGAGATTGAAATGGAAAAAGTACAACAAACAATTCGCGCGCCAAGAGGTACAGAGTTACAAACAAAAGGTTGGGTGCAAGAAGCAGCACTTCGAATGTTAATGAACAATTTAGATCCTGAGGTAGCTGAAAAACCAGAAGAATTAGTTGTATATGGCGGAATTGGCCGTGCAGCTCGTAACTGGGAAAGCTACAATGCAATCGTAGATTCATTAAAAACGTTAGAAAGCGATGAAACGTTACTTGTTCAATCAGGAAAACCAGTAGCAATTTTTAAATCGCATGAAGATGCGCCGCGCGTTCTATTAGCGAACTCAAACTTAGTACCAAAATGGGCGAATTGGGATCACTTCCGAGAACTAGAGAAAAAAGGACTTATGATGTACGGACAAATGACAGCTGGTAGCTGGATTTACATTGGAACACAAGGGATTCTACAAGGAACATATGAAACATTTGGTGAGGCAGCTCGTCAACATTTCGATGGTTCATTAAAAGGTACATTAACACTTACTGCTGGTTTAGGTGGTATGGGTGGTGCACAACCTCTTGCTGTAACGATGAATGGCGGTGTTGTCATTGCTATTGATGTAGATAAGCGCAGCATCGATCGTCGTATTGAAAAGAGATATTGTGATAAGTATACAGAATCATTAGAAGAAGCATTGGCTATTGCAAACGAGTATAAAGAGAAGAAAGAGCCTATTTCAATTGGATTATTAGGTAATGCAGCAGAAATTTTACCTGAGTTAGTAAATCGTAATATTATCCCTGACTTAGTTACGGACCAAACATCTGCTCATGATCCATTAAACGGTTATATTCCAGTAGGTTATACGTTAGATGAGGCAGCGAAACTTCGTGAAGAAGACCCAGAACGTTACGTACAATTATCAAAAGAAAGCATGACAAAGCACGTAGAAGCAATGCTTGCGATGCAAGAAAAAGGCGCAATTACATTTGATTATGGAAATAATATTCGACAAGTTGCTTTTGATGAAGGTTTGAAAAATGCTTTCGATTTCCCGGGATTTGTTCCAGCATTTATTCGTCCATTATTCTGTGAAGGAAAAGGACCATTCCGCTGGGTAGCTCTTTCTGGTGATCCAGAAGATATTTATAAAACAGATGAAGTAATTTTACGAGAATTCGCTGACAATGAGCATTTATGTAACTGGATTCGTATGGCGCGTCAACAAGTGGAGTTCCAAGGGCTTCCATCACGTATTTGTTGGTTAGGTTACGGTGAGCGTGCGAAGTTTGGCCGCATCATTAATGAAATGGTGGCAAATGGTGAATTATCAGCACCAATCGTTATTGGTCGTGACCATTTAGATTGCGGTTCAGTAGCATCTCCAAACCGTGAAACAGAGGCGATGAAAGACGGTAGTGATGCAGTAGCAGACTGGCCAATTTTAAATGCATTAATTAATAGTGTAAACGGTGCGAGTTGGGTATCTGTTCACCACGGTGGCGGCGTTGGTATGGGTTATTCACTTCACGCTGGAATGGTTATTGTTGCAGATGGAACAGAAGCAGCAGCAAAACGTATTGAGCGCGTATTAACTTCTGACCCTGGTATGGGTGTTGTTCGTCACGTTGATGCAGGGTATGACTTAGCAGTGGAAACTGCGAAAGAAAAAGGCGTTAACATTCCAATGATGAAATAAGGGGGAGAAAACATGCTGGACACTTTACTAATAAATATCGGTCAATTACTAACAATGGATCAAGAAGATGGCTTGTTAAGACGGGAAGCGATGAACACGCTTCCTGTTATCGAAAACGGTGTGGTTGGAATTGAAAATGATGTAATCACTTTCGTTGGAACAGCGGAAGAAGCGAAAGGACTTCAGGCGAAAGAAGTTATTGATTGCGGCGGAAAAATGGTTTCTCCTGGTCTTGTCGACCCGCATACTCATCTTGTATTTGGTGGATCTCGCGAAAATGAAATCGCACTAAAATTACAAGGAGTTCCGTACTTAGAAATTTTAGAACAAGGTGGAGGTATTCTTTCAACTGTAAATGCAACGAAACAGGCGTCGAAGGAAGAGCTTGTTCAAAAAGCGAAATTCCATTTAGACCGTATGCTATCTTTCGGAGTTACTACTGTAGAAGCGAAGAGCGGTTACGGATTAGATGATGAGACGGAATGGAAACAATTAGAGGCAACTGCACAATTACAAAAAGAGCATCCGATTGATTTAGTTTCCACATTTTTAGGTGCTCATGCAGTTCCGAAAGAATATAAAGGTAGATCGAAAGAATTTTTACAATGGATGTTAGACCTACTACCAGAAATGAAAGAGAAGCAATTAGCGGAGTTCGTTGATATTTTCTGTGAAACAGGTGTGTTCTCTGTCGAAGAGTCAAAAGAGTTTTTATTAAAAGCGAAAGAGCTTGGCTTTGATGTGAAAATTCATGCAGATGAAATCGACCCTCTTGGTGGTGCGGAAGCAGCGGCAGAAATTGGTGCAGCATCAGCGGACCATTTAGTTGGCGCTTCTGATAAAGGGATTGAAATGCTTGCAAATTCGAATACAGTAGCAACGTTATTACCAGGAACAACTTTCTATTTAAATAAAGAAAGCTTTGCTCGTGGTCGTAAAATGATTGATGAAGGTGTTGCAGTTGCGTTAGCTACAGACTTTAACCCAGGTAGCTGTCCAACTGAAAATATTCAGCTTATTATGAGCATTGCGATGCTAAAACTGAAAATGACACCAGAAGAAGTGTGGAATGCCGTAACGGTTAACTCATCATATGCCATTAACCGTGGTGATGTAGCTGGGAAAATTAGAGTTGGTCGTAAGGCAGATTTAGTTTTATGGGATGCTTACAATTATGCTTACGTACCGTATCATTACGGCGTAAGTCATGTGAATACAGTATGGAAGAATGGTAATATTGCATATACAAGAGGTGAACAATCGTGGAGCACGGCCACTATTTAAAGAAAAATGCAAAGTTTATTGATCGTGAAGTGACAAAATGGAGTGAGATGATTAAAGATTGGGAGGAAGGCGTAGAAATATTCGGTGCTGCCTTAATTGGAGCACCCCTTTCTAAACCATCTATTAGTCATTCAGGAGCAAGTTTTGCTCCAAAAACAATTCGTGCGATGTTAGATGCATACAGCACATATGCAATTACAGAAGAACACGATATGAAAGAAAGTGTCTTATATGATTGCGGCGATATTACGATGCATGTGACGGATATAAAAGAAAGTCATAACCGAATTGCGAAAACAGTTGGTCATGTAACGAAAGTAAATCCGAACATCATACCAATCGTTCTTGGTGGTGACCACTCGATTAGTTTTCCGAGTATAACAGGCTTTGCAAACAGTAAAGGAAAGGTCGGGATTATTCAATTTGATGCTCATCATGATTTACGTAATTTAGATGATGGAGGCCCGTCAAATGGTACACCATTCCGTAGTTTACTAGAAAATGATGTCATTACAGGAAAACAACTTGTTCAAATTGGAATTCGTAATTTTTCTAACGCACGTGCGTACCATGAATATGCAATAGAGCATGGCGTAACAGTGTATACAATGAAAGACGTACGAGAGCGAGAAATAAAAGATATTATCACGGAAAGTATTGAAGTATTAAGAAAACAAGGTGTGACTTCTATTTATATTTCTCTTGATATGGATGTACTAGACCAAGCGTTTGCACCAGGTTGTCCAGCAATTGGGCCTGGTGGAATGGATAGTACGACTTTACTAGATGCGATTGAATTCCTTGGTAAAGAACCGCTCGTTCAAGGGATGGATATAGTAGAGATTGATCCAACTCTTGATTTCAGGGATATGACGAGTAGAGTAGCAGCGCAAGTGATTATGAGTTTTCTTTTAGCGAGGGAAATAGTTAGTAAGCAGGTTAGTATATAGACGGAAAAGTAGATCTTTATCTATGCCTTATCAAAAACACATTACTACTCAAATGTAGTGATGTGTTTTTATGTTAAAAGAGAATGGATGTTTGTGGAACCGTTAATAAAATTGCGGGTTTTTATAGTGTATTATGTAAATTTAATTTCTTGCTTCTGAAGTATTGACGTGTAAAATAATTTTATGATAAAATAAAAATTTTGCTAAAAAACTAAAAGTATGTTAAGCTTGAGAAGGTTACCATATATGGAGGTGGATTATTTGTTTCAAATTGGCGATAACATTGTTTATCCAATGCAGGGAGCAGGTATAATTAAAGCCATAGAAGAGAAGGAAGTCTCAGGAGAAAAACAACAGTATTATGTTATAAAAATGTCGGCTAGTAATATGGAACTAATGATTCCAGCAGGGAGAATATTGAATTCGAATATACGACCAGTTACGGATATAACCGCATTAGCACACATAATGCATATTTTTCAACATGGGGAATCAGATAGATTACTTACGTGGAAACAAAGGTATAAATTGAACACTGATAAAATAAAGACGGGTAAAATGCAAGAAGGTGCTGAAGTTGTGCGTGATTTAATGCGTATACAGAAAGAAAAAGCACTTAATGCAAGCGAAAAGAAGATGTTAGATAACGCATATGAATTTTTGATTAGTGAACTGGGATTAATTGAAGGTATCACAGAAAATCAGATAAAAAGCTTTTGTTAAGGTTCATTACAAATAATGTATTATATCCCAAAAAAGATCTTGAATTTTTTGGGAACATAATTATAGAAAATTTATCATTTCAAAGACATTCAACTCTTTCACACCACTTTTAGAGCATTACCTCTATTGTTATTACTACAATCAAATCCATTTTTATTTTTAAATTTCATTTATGAATGTTCGAAGTTTAATTGAATACTTCGATAAAATAGTTACTTGATCTTTGCAATCCTGATTCACACTGGCACGGACGAGGAGCCGTAAGGATGAAAGAGAGGTAGGGCTTTCATTGTTTTAGGTATATAAGTTATTATTTTTAGAAGAATACTGAACCATATTCACTTCTATTGATAAGGTATTTTTTATATTAAAGAGATAAATGAATTGACAGCCATATATGTTCAACAAAAAAGGTTTCCTTCTAAGGAAACCTTTTTAATATTATTTATAGCATTTTATTTTTTTGATATTCGAATGTTTTATTGTAAAGTCGTAAAAATTGACGTTACTATCTAAAAGTAAGTATGATGCGATTATAGTAAGATTTTTTAGGGGGAAAAAAGATGACAAGTTCAAGTAATAAAGCAGCGAGTATTTATGAAGGAACAAATGTAAACGCTGGTGGATCTTTTGAAAACGTTGAAGAAACAAAGTTGTTTGATCCAATTCAAATTGGAGCTTGGTCTCTTCGTAATCGTATAGCAATGGCACCGATGACAAGATGCTTTGCAGATAATGAGACTGGAGTAGTTGGCGCTGATGTAGTGGAATACTACAGAAAACGTGCTGCGGATGGAATTGGACTAATTATTACAGAAGGAATTGTCATTAGTCCGAGAGCAAAAGGGAACCCAGGAGTACCAGGTATTTATACACAAGAACAAATCAATTCTTGGAAACCTGTTACAGAGGCAGTACATAAAGAAGGCGGGACGATTATTGCTCAAATATGGCATGTTGGGCGTATGAGTCATCATGAAATAATTGGTGGTCAAATGCCGCAAGCACCATCTGCTATCGCTGCAGAGGGAAATGTTCCACGTTTTCGTAAACCGTTTGATACGCCAGAAGCAATGACGTTAGAAGAAATACAAGAAGTGATCGGTCAATACGCACAAGCTGCGAAAAATGCGATCGAAGCTGGATTTGATGGAGTAGAAATTCACGGTGCACACGGATATTTAATCGATCAATTTACGTATGAGTTTGCGAATAAGCGAACAGATAAATATGGCGGTAATTTAAAACAAAGGTTAACGTTTATGAAAGAAGTAACGGCGGCTGTAATAGAAGCTGTTGGAGCTAATAAAACACTTCTTCGTTTCTCTGCTTTCAAAGGTGATAATCCTGCTTATATGTGGGAAAACCCTGAGCTTGCAATTGAAACGTTCGTAAATATGTTCAAAGAAGTTGGATTAACGATGATACATCCTTCAACGATGAACTATACGCAAGAGATTGCTGACGGAAAGAATTTTCATCAACTAGTAAGAAAATATTGGGATGGTACGATTGTAGGGGTTGGTAATTTAAATCCGAAAGAGGCCGAAGAAGCGTTGCAAGAAGGAACGATTGATGTAGTGGCATTTGGCAGACCGTTAATTGCTAATCCAGACTTTGTTCATCGAATTAAACATGCTGAAAGTTTAGTTGAATATGACGCGAAAGAGCATCTTGCTACGTTAGTATGAATAAAGATAAAAGGAGAGCACATCGAGTGTTTTCCTTTTATTATGGGATTTCATAGGGGGAAGCGGGATGAGTGAAACGCTACTCGTTATTATTAGTATATTACTATTTTTAATGTTGCTTTTAATCGTCTTTTTTATCATTACATTTTTTATAAAAAAACGAACACATCATTCTATTTTAAAGTTACATCCGTACTTAGGAAGAATGCGCTACTTACTGGAAAAGATAGGGCCTGAATTTCGACAATATTGGTTTGATCATGATACGGATGGAAAGCCTTTCTCACGTTATGATTTTCAAAGTGTTATGTTTTTAGCGAAATATCGCTCTGAAATACTTGGTTTTGGATCGAAACGAGATTTTGAATCTTCTGGCTATTATATTGCTAATACATTATTTCCAATATTAACTGAGGAATTAAGTGTGAATCTCACGCAAGAGCGGGAAGGTAAAAAGTACGTGATTCATAAAGAAGGGTTATTTTCAAGAAGAGAAAAATTGACAGCGGATACAACGAATCTTTGGCTGTATGAAGAAGAAGATGCAATTATAGTCGGTGAGAACCGTAAATATCCGTGGAAGCTACATGGCATGTTTGGTGCATCTGCGACTTCTTACGGCGCGATTGGAGAAAATTATATTTTAGCGAGTGGTTTTGGAGCAAAAATGGCAGGCGGATCGTGGATTAATACTGGTGAAGGTGGCGTTATTCCAGAACATTTACATACAGGAGCGAATATCGTTGCGCAAATTGGTCCAGGGTTATTTGGATACCGTGATGAGGACGGTAATTTTTCAATGGGAAAATTCATGGAGAAAGCGAAAGAAAGTAATATTAGAGCATTCGAATTGAAATTTGGGCAAGGTGCTAAAATACGTGGTGGTCATCTAGAGGGACAAAAAGTAAATGAGAAAATTGCTTCTGTTCGCAACGTCAGAAAGGGAGAGACGATTAATTCACCGAATCGATTTTCATTTTTAAAGAATGCAGCGGATACACTTTGTTTTATTCAACAGTTGCAAGAAAGCGGGGGTAAACCAGTTGGAATGAAAATTGTAATTGGTCAGCAGGAGCCTTTGGAAGATTTAATAAAAACAATGAAAGAACTAAACATTTACCCAGATTTTATTACAATAGACGGTTCAGAAGGCGGATCAGGGGCAACGTATAAATCGATGGCAGATTGTATGGGACTGCCACTTATTCCAGCATTACTTACATTTATCGATACAGCAAATTATTATGGTGTGCGTAACAAGTTTAAAGTATTTGCATCGGGTAAATTAATCACACCAGATAAAGTGGCGATCGCTTTAGCGATTGGAGCGGATGCTGTAAGTTCAGCCCGCGGATTTATGATGGCAAGCGGCTGTATTATGGCTCTTCAATGTAATTCTGGCCAATGTCCATCTGGTGTAGCTACGACGAATCCGCATTATCAAAAAGCGTTAGATCCGTATGAGAAGAAGTGGCGAGTCATGAATTATATTATTAGTATGAGATATAGTTTATTTTCATTAGCAGCGGCAGCCGGAGTGAAGAGCCCGCGCCATTTAATGAGAGAGCATATTGTGTTTAAAGATGAGGTGGGGAGAGTAGTTCCTCTTTCGGAATTGTTTCCTATAGTAAATCAAACCTAAAAGTATATTTGATATGTAAGATTTTTTAAAGGAATAATCATATTTTTGGAAAAATTAGGAGTATAATAGGGAAGTATTTTAAAAATGACTATTTTTAGGGAGAGATTCACTTGCAGCAAGGTTCTTACAGTATTACAATTTTTTTACTCGTCATAGGGCTCGTTATATTTAGACGCATGCGCTCTATGAATCGACCAATTAATAATAAAGGAAGACGACTACTATTGCCATTATTTTTCTTATTACCAGGTTTTTCTTTATATGCTGCACCGATACAACTTGCTGATTGGCAAATTGGTATAGCTGCTGGGATCGGACTGTTATTGTCAATTCCACTTATTATTTTAAGTGGGTATGAAGTCAGAGAAGATGGTCAAATTTATGCAAAAAAAAGTATCGCTTTTATTGCTACATTTTTAGTTATCGTTCTTTTACGTGCTTATTTTAGAAGACATTTACAAGGTTTAGATCCAAAGTCAATCGGCATTCTTTTCTATACTCTTGCGGTTTGTTATATAGTACCTTGGCGTATTGGATGCTATATGAAATTTCGTAAAGTATATGTAGAGAAAGCGAAAATTGAGACGTCAATAAGCTAAAAGTCATACATTTGTATGGCTTTTTCTTTTGAAATTTATCGGGTAAACGAATGAAAATAAGGTGTGAAAAAACACTGTTTAATTTTCTGAATATTATTGCTTTAATTTCTTGAAAAATCATTGTAATCCACTGCGATAAAGGCGTTTATAAAGGTTTTCACATGTAATGAAAAGTGCTCGTTCACTTGAAAGAACAAAAAATGTTTGTTAAGGTAGGGAACCATAAGCGAAAACAAGAAAATAGAAAAAGTCATTTTTCGAAATTTTGAATGGCTTATGGAATAAGGGAGAGATTTGGTGAAGATTGAAATTATGGTTTCGCTTGCTATTTATATGGCAGGTATGTTGTATATCGGATATTGGTCTTATAAGAAGACATCCGATTTATCAGATTATATGTTAGGTGGAAGGGGACTCGGTCCAGCAGTTACAGCTTTATCAGCTGGTGCTTCTGACATGAGTGGGTGGATGCTAATGGGATTACCTGGTGCGATGTATGCAACAGGATTATCAAGTGTATGGATTGCGATAGGTTTATTAATAGGTGCTTATGCAAACTATTTAATCATTGCCCCACGTTTACGAACGTATACAGAAGTGGCAAATGATTCAATTACGATTCCAGACTTTTTAGAGAATCGGTTTAAAGATCGTACGAAAATACTTCGTTTTGTCTCCGCTATCGTCATTTTAGTATTTTTCACATTTTATGCGTCGGCTGGTTTAGTTTCAGGTGGACGTTTGTTTGAAAATTCTTTCAACCTGAATTATAAAATTGGTTTATTTGTAACAGTGGGTGTCGTTGTTGCGTATACACTATTCGGTGGCTTTCTAGCCGTAAGCTGGACGGACTTTGTACAAGGTTGTATTATGTTTATTGCGCTTGTACTAGTGCCAATTGTTGCTTTTACGGATGTCGGTGGTGTAACAGAAACATTTAATACGATTAAACAAGTCGATGCATCGCATTTAGATATGTTTAAAGGGACCACAATACTTGGCATTATTTCATTTTTAGCATGGGGACTTGGGTATTTTGGTCAACCGCATATTATTGTCCGTTTTATGGCAATCACCTCTATTAAAGATTTAAAGACTTCTCGTAGAATCGGTATCGGTTGGATGACAATTTCAATTATAGGTGCAATGCTTACTGGTCTAATTGGTATCGCTTATTATGCTAAAAATAATGCGACATTGCAAGACCCAGAAATGGTCTTTGTAACATTCTCCAATATTTTATTCCATCCGTACATTACAGGATTTTTATTATCAGCTATTTTGGCTTCGATTATGAGTAGTATTTCCTCACAATTACTTGTTATTTCAAGTGCAGTAACGGAAGACTTCTATAAAACATTTTTCCGTCGTAATGCAAGTGACAAAGAACTTGTATTTATCGGTAGATTGTCAGTATTAGTAGTAGCTATGATCGCAGTTGTTTTAGCGTATCATCCAAGTGATACAATTTTAACACTTGTAGGTTATGCTTGGGCTGGATTTGGTTCAGCATTCGGACCAGCCATTTTATTAAGTTTATATTGGAAAAGGACGAATAAATGGGGTGTTCTTGCAGGTATGATTTTTGGTGCAGTAGTTGTTATAGCATGGGTACAAATTCCAAGTTTAAAAGCAATTATGTATGAAATGGTACCTGGATTCTTCTGTAGTTTATTAACTGTTATCGTTGTAAGTTTATTAACGAAAGAACCCGTTAAGGCAGTTCATCGTGAATTTAATGAGATGGAAGCAGTACTGAAAGAAGAAATGAAATGATTTGCAAAAAGAGTAAACGATGAATAGCGTTTACTCTTTTTACATGTAAAATGAAAGTAAGGACTTATTGACAATAAAAAATAAGTAACTTATAATAAATCTTGAGTTCGAGATAAATAACATTCTAAATCAAGGTTTATTATAATTATAGATTGAACAAATATTTTTTTGTAGATTATCTCGAATTCGAGATGATTTCTATAGGTTAGACACTAATACGTAATTTTATAATCGATATCTCGAATTCGAGATAAAATTATAATGACGGATTTTACTTTGTAGCATGGACAAAATGAATAATGAATTTAAATGTAAAAGAATTTTTATAATGAAATAAAAAAGGAGTGGAAGAAATGGAAAAGAAAACAATAGGAATCCATCACATTACAGCGATTGTAGGGCATCCACAAGAAAATGTAGATTTTTATGCTGGTGTATTAGGGTTACGTTTAGTGAAACAAACAGTGAATTTTGATGATCCAGGTACGTACCATCTTTATTTTGGAAATGAAGGAGGAAAGCCCGGAACAATTATTACGTTTTTCCCATGGGCAGGTGCTCGTCAAGGTATTATTGGCGACGGTCAAGTAGGAATTACGTCTTACGTTGTACCAAAAGGTGCAATGGAGTTTTGGGAAAATAGACTAGAAAAATTCGATGTTTCGTATACAAAAATGACTCGTTTTGGAGAGCGGTATTTAGAATTTGATGATCCGCATGGTTTGCATATAGAATTAGTTGAAAGAGAAGAAGGCGAATTAAATAATTGGAGTTTTGGAGAAGTTACACCAGAAGTAGCAATTAAAGGGTTTGGAGGTGCTGTTCTTTTATCTGCACAGCCTCAAAAAACAGCTGAATTGTTAGAACATATTATGGGTCTTGAGAAAATTGGAGAAGAGGGTGAATTTGTTCGATTCCGTTCTTCTGCTGACATTGGAAATATTATTGATTTGAAATTATCAACAATTGGTCGTGGCCAAATGGGTGTTGGCACAGTTCATCATATTGCTTGGAGAGCGAGTGACGACGCAGATCAACTAGACTGGAAAGACCATGTGTCTCGTTTTGGATATCACGTAACTCCTGTACAAGACCGAAATTATTTTAACGCGATTTATTTTAGAGAACATGGTGAAATCTTATTTGAAATTGCAACAGATCCTCCTGGTTTCGCTCATGATGAATCGTTAGAGACGATGGGTGAGGAATTAAAGTTACCGGAACAATATGAACAACATAGAAAACAGATTGAACAAACGCTTTTACCATTTGAAGTGAGAAATTTAGATTAAAGTGATTGAAAGGGGAAAAGGATTATGATGAAACATGTTTTTCAAAAAGGAAAAGATACGTCAAAACCAGTGTTGTTATTACTTCATGGCACAGGTGGTAATGAATTAGATTTACTACCACTTGCAGAAATAATTGATCCGGAATCGGCGGTATTAAGCGTTAGGGGAAATGTGTTAGAGAATGGGATGCCGCGTTTCTTCCGCCGATTAGCAGAGGGCATTTTTGATGAAGAGGATTTAATTTTCCGTACGAAGGAATTAAATGAATTTTTAGATGAAGCGGCTAAAGAATATGAATTTGATAGAAACAACATTGTAGCTATCGGTTATTCGAATGGAGCAAATATCGCAGCAAGCTTATTATTCCATTACGAGAATGCATTAAAAGGTGCTGTGCTTCATCACCCAATGGTACCTAGAAGAGGAATGCAATTAGCAAATTTAGCAGGGAAATCTGTGTTTATTGCTGCTGGGACAAATGACCCAATTTGTTCATCAGCAGAGTCAGAGGAATTGAAGGTATTATTAGAAAATGCAAATGCAAATGTAACAATGCATTGGGAAAATCGAGGGCATCAATTAACAATGGGTGAAGTAGAAAAAGCAAAAGAGTGGTATGACAAAGCATTTTAAAAAAAGAAGCATCTGCTAACGATTAGCAGATGCTTCTTTTTTATTTAAGACTGGATTGCAAGATGAGATGAAGAAAGTGGTAGCTCAATATCAACAATCGTACCTTTATTTAATTCGCTTGAAATGTGTAATCTACCATGATGTTCTTCAATTATTTTGTAACACATCATTAATCCTAGTCCTGTGCCTTTTTCTTTTAAACTATAAAAAGGTTCGCCTAGACGGGAGATACGATCTTCAGGAATGCCGCAACCTTCATCGATAATTCGTATTAAGATGAAATTATCCTCTAATGGTTTTGTTTGGATGAAAATATTTCCGCCATTTGGCATTGCTTCTATCGCATTTTTTAATATGTTTATAAACACTTGTTTTAATTGGTTACCGTCACATTGAATATCATATACGTAATCAAAATGATCCATGATGATATGAACGCTATGCATAATTGCAGTCGGTAAAATAAATGTAACTACCTCTTCAATTAAAGTTTGTATGTTACAAGTTTGGATAGATAATACTTGTGGCTTAGACATCGCCATAAATTGACTCGTGATGGATTCCATTTGTGAAATCTCACTTAACATAACATCGATATACCATTTCTGCTCCTCACTTATTTCAGGGAGGAGCAACGTTAGAAAACCTTTTAGAGAAGTGAGTGGATTTCGAATTTCATGGGCAATTCCAGCTGTCAGTTGTCCGACTACTGCGAGCTTCTCTGATTTTCGTAGTAACTTTTCAGTTTCTTTTAGCTCAGTAACATCTCTCCCCATCACGATAAGACCTTTGCGAGAACCATCAGGATGATAAAGCGGAACTTTTGATATACTTAAGATTAGATCGAAATCATCTCTATGTATAATAAATTCCTCGCCATGAAGAATTTGTCTTTGTTGCCATGCTAGTTCATCGATTTCTTCACAATGTAAAAAAGCTTCTCGGTATGCTTCATTATATTGAATGAGTTCGCTATCTTTTTTCCCGTGGTAAGGTACATGATGGAAATTGAAGCAAGAAAGTGCGTAATCATTTGCCTCAAGCCAGCGCCCTTCATGATCTTTAAAAATAACAAACGCAGGCATGGAGTTTACTAATGTACGTAATCTCTTCTCACTTTCTTTTAGCATATTCTCAATTCTTTCTGATTTTTCAAGCGGCTTCATAATAGCATATACGCCAGTAAGACGATTTTGAACAAAAATAGGAACTAGTTTTGTCACAACATCTAATAAGAATCCATTTTTATGATAAATAGATAAGATATACTCTTGTTGATTATCCGCTTCAGTATTCTTTATATTTTGTAATACTTGCTCAGAAATATGGGCTTCTAAAATAGAGGTAATATTTTTCTGTTCTAATTCTAAAGAAGTGTAACCTAATATTCTTTCGGCAGAAGGATTTATATGTAGAATAACTCCTTCTAAATTTAATGAAATAATACTATCAGGATTGTGTTCGAACAGAGATGCGTACATTTCTGTTAATGAACGATCTTGTATATGGTTTCGCAAACGTCTAGAAATGTTCGGATGACGTTTTTTTTGAGTTGGTGAATATTTTTTACGACTCATAATAGTTCCTCCGTACAAATAGCATCTAAAAAGATTTGTCTATTCATAACTATAATATAGATGTAATGTGTATTTCTATAAAAAATGGAAGTTATAGAATAAATTTTGTTTTTTTATTTTTTGCAAGGTGAATGCAGGATGGTAATAAGGGGAGCTTATATTGTTTTATAAACCTTTTGTAAGTTACAGACGGCTGTTTTCCGTATAACATTAGGGTAGAGGAGGGGGAGAGAAAATGAAAAATTATATTCAAGGGATTGATCACGTGCAAGTAGCTGCACCTGTAGGGTGTGAAGAAGAGGCGCGTGATTTTTATGGGAATACGATTGGTATGGAAGAAATTCCAAAGCCAGAAGAGTTGAAAAAACGAGGTGGATGTTGGTTTAAATGCGGAAATCAAGAAATCCATATTGGTGTCGAGCGGAACTTTACACCAGCTAAAAAGGCTCATCCAGCTTTTTATGTGAATGAAATTAATGAATTTAAGCAAACACTTATAGAGCAAGGTGTTAAAGTGATTGATGATTATGCACGGCCAGATGTAATTCGATTTTACGTGTCAGATCCATTTGGAAACCGAATTGAATTTATGCAAAATAAAGACTAGGTGGATTCCCACCTAGTCTTTAACTTCTTCTGAAAAGTCCTAACACTTCTACAGTTTCTGTAATATTAACGAATGCATTCGGGTCGATTTCAGAAATTGTTAGTTTCATACTTGCTAATTCTTCACGAGAAACGACCGTCATAAGTACACGCTTTTTCTCGCTTGAATAAGCACCTTCGCCATCAAGTAACGTTATTCCACGTACAACAGTTGAAAGAAGTTGTTTTTTCATTTTTTCTGCTTCATTTGTTACAATCATAAGTGTAACTTTACGATGTTTTGTATGAACAGCATCAATTACTTTACCAGTTACATAAATTGAAAGTAAGCTTGTAAGTGCAACATCCCAGGTGAAGAAGAATCCTGCGATTATTACAACGACTGTATTTAAAACAATAAGGAATCCGCCAAGTTTAATGTCTCGCTTGCGGGATAAAAGCATACCGATAATATCAAATCCACCAGTGGATCCATTACAGTTAAAAACAAGACCGATACCAGCTCCGGCGATGACACCTCCGAAGATAGAAGATAACAATGGATCTGTTGCTACGACTTTTACTGGAACGTAGTATAATGCAACAGATAATACAACTACAGAGACAACTGTGTTAAAAATTACTTTTTTTCCAAGACCTATGTACCCTAAAATAAGGATAGGTAAGTTTAATACAAAGTTAATAATGCCTGTGTTTACAGGGGTTACAATCCCTAAAATAATAGCAATTCCGCCAATTCCACTACTTAAAATTTTGTGGGGGATAAGGAAAAGATTAAAGGCAACCGCAATAATAATAGAACCGATAATAACACCAAGGAATCTGACCATTTCTTTCCCGTCCTTCACTGAAAAATTCATATTATTTCAAGATTATATATGATATTGAAAGTTTTGGGTGAAAACAGTTTATTTAGGTAAATTAGATTAATCAAAAGAATTTGAGTATTTTATTATTTGAAAGGGGATACAGTTGTGAAGATAAAAACATATCAACAGAAAAGCCCGTTGAAGCAAGAATGTGAGGATTCTTATTTTTGTAATAAAGAAAATAAGATTTATGGTGTATGTGACGGTGCAACACCACTTGTCCCGTTTCGTGATGAAAAGGGACATAATGGAGCATACATCGCTTCGCATTTATTTGCAAGTTATTTTACTGCATTACGAGAGAATCATAGTTTACAATTTGCAGTTGCCAAAGCAAATGAAGCATTGCAAAGCAAAATGTTAGAATATGAAGTAGACACGAGAAAAAAAGAGCATTTGTGGTGCACATGTATCGCGGCAGTCCAAATAGTTGGTGAGAAAATTGAATATGCGCAGCTTGGGGACTGTATGATTGTCGCAACTTTTCAAAATGGAACGATGCAAGTATTAACGAAAGACACAGTTGAAGGAATTAGTAAACGAGCAAAAAAGAAGAGGGAAGAAGATCGTAAAAAAGGGTTATCTGTACCAGAAGAATATGTTTTTCAAGATGTTCGAGAACAGTTAAAATACAATCGTTATCTTGCAAATATGCCAAATGGTTATTCAGTTGCAAATGGAATGAAAGAAGCGATACATTATTTACAACATGGTGAATTACATACAGATGAAGTGAGTGGAATTTTTATTTGTTCAGACGGGTTATTTCACCCAGATTGGTCATTAGAACAAACCGTTGCATATATAAGAAAGAATAGTATAAACGAATATGTAGCAATCATTGAAGAGCTAGAAGGCGAAAAAAGAATAAGGCCAGATGATAAAACGATTATTATGATTGATTTTTAAGAGGAGGCAGTTCAAATGGAAATTAAATGTGTCAATCTAACATTTCAAGATGAATTAGTTCCTTTAGAAAAAGTAAATAAACTGATTATTCACCATACAGCTGAAGATGGATGGGACGTGTATAAAACGCATGAATTTCATCAAACTGTAAAAGGGTGGAGCGGGATTGGTTACAACTATTTTATCGAAAAGGACGGAACAGTAGTGGAAGGGCGAGGTTTACATATTGGAGCGCACGCGAAAGACCATAACCGTCATACAATTGGAATATGTATGACGGGAAATTTCGATAAATACGATCCCACTCCTGCACAAGTGAATGCATTATATTCTTTATGCAAAATGTTTATGAAGCAATTTGCTATAAAGAAAGAAAATATACTAGGTCATAGAGAGTTAGAAGGAGTTACAAAAAGCTGTCCTGGTAATCGTTTTTCTATGGTAGAGTTAAGGAAGATATTATCTTAAATATAGAGGAGTAACAGCGATGATGAATATAAAAATACCAAATGATAAAAAAGAAGAGCTTGTAGCGCAAATTCAGCAATTTTTCATGGAAGAAGATTTAGATGAAATTGGACGTTTCCAAGCAGAGCGTTTAATAGAAGAAATGATTAAATTAGTTGGACCATTTGCATACAATCAAGCAATTGGAGATGCAAGAAAGCTTGTAAGTGAGAAATTAACGAATATCGAAGAAGATTTATACGTGCTAGAGAAGAATGAAGGAAAATAAAAAAAGAGCCGATGGGCTCTTTTTTTATTTTTCTTTCTTGTGTTCTTTATATTCATGTACTTTTTCTTTTACATTACCAACTGTATCTTTAGCGGTGCCTTTCACCTTATCCCATTTTCCTTCAGCTTGTAACTTCTTATTGTCAGTTACTTTCCCGACAACTTCTTTTACTTCGCCCTTTACCTTATCGATGGCACCTTCTACTTTTTCTTTTAAACCGTGTTCGTGCTTAGTCATACATTTCTCCTCCTTGTAGTTTGATTAGAATTTTCTTTTCATATTGCAAGTTGAATGATGTATCTAGTAATAGCGTAACAAATTTAGTTTGAATATTCAAATGATTAACGGGATAGAAAAGGAATTGTCATAAAATGTTTAAAAATGTAACGGAAGGAGAAAGAAAGTAAATTATATGTCTTTTGCAGTCCATATCGATTTCGTATAAGCGATTTTCATATGGGCACGTTCCATATTATTTTGACTGCCGCTACCGAACCTTGCTTGTCCAACTATTAAAGTACAATTGGATTCAATAGCTGTCTTAATTCGTCTTTGAATTAATGCAGTGTGACAGCCTTTACGCTGAAATTCTGGCAAAGTAGCAGAAGCAGCTAATGATGCGACACCTTTATTTATATACAGGACACCAATACCAGCAGGGATATTTTGAACTGCAGCTATGAAAAAATGCCATCCTGGTTCATTGTAAAGAATTTCGTTATTTTGGCGAACAGCATCTTTTGTAAAGGAGGGCATATTAAATCCACGTACATATATGTCTGCAAAAATATCAAATTCATTTTCTTTTAATTTTCGTATTGTAATATTAGAAGGAAGAAGTGATGAATCCTCTCTCGGTATACTATACAAAGCAGTATGGAAGCTAGATTGGTAAAAACCTTTTTGAGATAAGTATTGAAATAATTCAGTTGTACCTTGTGCTGGGGTAATTTCAAAACGACAAGGGATTTGTAGTGATTCATAATAAGAAATGATTGCATCAATCGCATCTGCATTTGTAATACCTTTTACCGTATTAAAAGCAGGACCGGCAATTATTTTTGATGAAAAGGCAGTGGCACTACCGAACTTTTTCATTTGCACTTGCATTGGATTTCCACTCATTGCTTGTAGTCCCTCTAATCTAGAAGAGAGCATATCAATTTCTGCATTTTCAATTTCTGTTGCTATATCGAGTGTCATAACAGTAGTCATAAAATTCCTCCGTTAATAAATATATTTCATAGTATATATACGATTTTTGTTTTGAGATTCCTGTTGTAATGTAGGAGAATAAGAAGTTTTTTGGAAGGGAAATGGAATTGAACTGTCGAAGGGAGTAGAAACAGATTAAAGGTGGTGCTCTCATGAAACAAAAAGCCGTGCAGACATGCTCTCATTGTGGTTCTCAAAACATAGGAGAAGGTGAGTTTGTCGGATATGCACAAATACGGAAAAAGGAAACGATGTTCACATCTTCACCGGTGGATGCTTATATTTGTACAGACTGCGGAAATATCCTTTCATTAAAAGTACGACATTATGAAAAGTTTAAGCAGAAGCCGTTATGATTATTGAGTAGTGGTTTTATTAGGGTAGTTAATAAGAGTAATATTTTACATATATATGAGTATGCCTCAGATAAAGAGATGAAAACATATACTGTACATAGTTCGTTATATGACACATAAAAATATATAGAAGAAATTGTGAGGCAATAGGAGGAAGAAAAAACAGCTCCTCTTGGAATATTTCATATTTAAAACTCCTTTAAATGAATAAAGGAGTTTTTTGATTTTTTATAACAATAATTACCTTAAATTGTTATAATTGGTTATTAGGAGAGGGTGGTTTATTAACGCCATAATCATAGAAGAATAATAGCTAAATCGTATACAAAACCACTATATAACACAATCGCAACCGTAAGTTGACAAAGTGCAACCGCAGGAAGATAGAGATAAGGGGAATGTTTACATACAATTTAGTTAAGAAAACAAAGGGGGATACACATATGGGATTTGGTGAGAAGCTTTTTAAATTAAGAAAAGAAAAGGGTCTTTCTCAAGAAGCATTAGCCGAGAAATTAAACACAACAAGGCAAGCGGTTAGTAAATGGGAAAACGGTCAAGGTTTTCCTGAAACTGAAAAGTTAATAATGATTGGAAATGTATTTGAAGTATCACTTGACTATTTATTAAAAGAAACTGCTGAGCAAAGTAACGAAAAGGAAAATGGTTATTATGTAAGTAAGGAAATGGCAGAAGGGTATGTAGTGTATGGACAAAAAATTTCTAAATATATTGCATTAGGATTTAGCTTGCTTATTTTATCTACAATACCGTACTTATTATTTAAAGAAAATGCAACAATGTCTACGTTTCTTGTCATTATCATTGCAGTACTTGGGATCGGAGCAATGATGGCACCTGTAACGATAGAAGAGAGTCGATACAATGTATTGAAAAAAGAAGAACTACTATTTGATCAAAACTTTCTAAAAGAATTGACCAAAAGATATGCGACTATTAAGAAGAAGTATGCGGCAGTAGTGATCGTTGGATTTTGTTTTATTGCAGCAGGAGCGATACCGTTTTTATTTGAGAAAAAACGAATCACTTCGGGAGAACTCGTACAGTATTATCCTTATTGTGTTGTACTTATTGCTATCGGATTTTATCTTTTTGTTCGTGTGTTAGGGGTGTTAGAGACGTATCGGATTTTAGTAGAAAATAAGGAATACAGTAATCGTTTTATTTTTAAATTGAAAAAGAAAGTAAGGAAAAAGGTAGATAGTTTATAAAAAATAAAAAACATGTTTCGAATCAATGTATTCAAAACATGTTTTTTATCGTTCTGAATTATTTCCAAAGAAATAATTCAGAAAATACAGAAAAATGTCGTAATTATTTGTAGAAGTCTGTTATAATAAACGAAAAAATGAAAACGTTTTAAAGGGGGACATAACCAATATGATGATGAATGTACCGCTAACAATTAGTTCTATGATGGAAAGAGCAGAGAAACTGTTTTCGAAGAAAGAAATTGTTTCACGGACACATGATACAGTTACAACGTTAACGTATAAGCAGTTAGGGGAAAGAACGAGAAGACTTTCCAGTGCGTTGAAAAAGCTTGGAATTAAAGAAGGTGAACGTGTAGGAACGTTAGCATGGAACCATCATCGGCATGTGGAAGCGTATTTTGCTATTCCAGGTATTGCTTCTGTTTTGCACACAATTAATATTCGTTTATCTCCTCAACATATTTCATACATTATTCAGCACGCAGAAGATCGAATTCTACTTATAGATGAAGATCTCGTACCACTTGTTGAAAATATTCAATCACAATTATCAACTGTACAAGCTTACATTATTATGACTGATAAAGATGAACTCCCAAATACGGCGCTGAAGCCTGTATATCATTATGAAAAGCTATTAGAAGAAGGTGATCCGAATTTCCAATTTGTAACAGATATTGATGAAAATACACCTGCTGGTATGTGTTATACGTCAGCGACTACAGGAAATCCAAAAGGTGTTGTATATACGCATCGTAGTACTGTATTACACTGTATGGCACTCGGTTTAGCTGATACAGCTGCTTTATCGGAAAGTGATGCAGCAATGGCAATCGTCCCGATGTTTCATGTGAACGCTTGGGGACTTCCTTTTGCGGCTACTTGGTTTGGATCAAAACAAGTTCTTCCTGGACCGATGTTTACTCCAAAAATTTTATTAGAGATGATTCAATCAGAAAAAGTGACGTTAGCTGCGGGTGTGCCGACAATTTGGCTCGGCGTATTACAAGAGTTAGAAAATCATAGTTACGATTTATCTAGTATGACGAGAATACTATGCGGAGGTGCAGCGGCGCCGAAAAGTGTTATTAAAGCATATGAACAGAAACATAATGTTCCGTTCATACATGCATATGGTATGACTGAAACGAGTCCACTCGTAACACTTGCACGTTTAAAAAGTTATGAAACGGAATTATCGTATGAAGAGCAACTAGAAATTCGCTCCAAACAAGGATATCTTGTACCTGGTGTCGAGATGAAAGTAGTCGGTACAAATGGTGAAGTGAAGTGGGATGGTACTGAGATGGGAGAATTATGTTTACGAGCACCTTGGATCGCTGAAAGCTATTATAACGATGATCGTACTGTCGAAGGTTTTCGCGATGGATGGTTATATACTGGTGATGTTGTCACAGTGGATGAGGAAGGTTGCGTGAAAATTGTTGACCGTACGAAGGATGTTATTAAAAGCGGGGGAGAATGGATTTCTTCGGTCGATCTTGAAAATGCTTTAATGGCACATAATGCTATATTTGAAGCGGCTGTCGTTGCAGTTCCTCATCCTCAGTGGCAAGAGCGACCAATTGCCTGCGTTGTTCAAAAGAAAAATAGTACGGTTACAAAAGAAGAAATATATGAGTTTTTAAAACCACAGTTTGCGAAGTGGTGGTTGCCAGACGATATTGTCTTTATGGAAGAAATACCGAAAACATCTGTTGGGAAGTTTTTAAAACAGGCGCTTCGGAAAGAACTGGAGCATTTGCATAGAGAGAAATAAGTGAACTTCTATTTGTAAACTCTAATACATTAACGGTTGACAAAAGAGGAGTGGAAAGATAATATAATTTTTGTGATATGTTATCTAAAATGAATTTCAAGTTTACAAATAGGAGAAGCAAATATGAATACAAAAAACTTAGTTTTCGTCGCTTTATTTAGTTCTATTATGGGAGTGTTAGGGTTAATACCTCCGATTGCTCTTTCTATTACACCAGTTCCAATTACATTGCAATCACTCGGTGTTATGCTTGCGGGTGGATTATTAGGATCACGTCTAGGTGCGTTAAGTCAGCTTATTTTCTTACTTATTGTAGGAGTTGGAGCACCATTGCTTGCTGGTGGACGCGGTGGCCTTAGTGTATTTGTTGGACCAAGTGCAGGATATTTACTTGGTTACATCATTGGGGCGTTTGTTATTGGTTATTTAATTGAGCGTTTACGTGAAGTTTCTATTATAAAAGTATTATGTATTAATATAATTGGTGGTATTTTCCTAGTTTATGTATTTGGTATTACTGTACAAGCGTTCTTAATGGATGTTTCTGTATGGGAGACAATGAAAGTGAGTGCTGTGTTTTTACCAGGGGATTGTATAAAAGCAATTATTGCGGCAGTTCTCGTAACAAAATTACATCGTTCATTGAAACATATTATTACGCCCGCTTTAAAGAATGGAAAATATACAAATGCGGGATGATAAAGGGAAGAAACACGTTAATTGCGTGTTTCTTTTTATTATTTTTGTAAAGAAAGGACGTCTCATATGAGTGTTACAAAAGAATACAAAAAGCATGCTTCTTTACAACCAAATAAAATAGCGATAAAGGAAAATGATAGAGTATTAACATATAAAGAGTGGTTCGAGTCAGTTTGTAAAGTAGCAAACTGGTTAAATGAAAAAGAATCGAAGAATAAAACAATAGCAATCCTATTAGAAAATCGTATAGAGTTTTTACAACTATTTTCTGGTGCCGCTATGGCCGGGTGGGTTTGTGTTCCGTTAGATATAAAGTGGAAACAAGATGAGCTCAGAGAAAGAATTGAAATCAGTAATCCGGATATGATTGTGACAGAACGATATAAGGTAAATGATCTATTAGATGAAGAAGGAAGAGTAATTGAAATTGATGGGTGGAAAAGAATGATAGAGAAATATCTTCCTACATATTCCACTGTAGAAAGTGTACAACATGCTCCTTTTTATATGGGATTTACATCAGGATCAACAGGAACAGCAAAAGCATTTTTACGTGTACAACAATCGTGGGTTCATAGTTTTGATTGTAATGTACATGACTTTCATATGAAAAGAGAGGATTCGATTTTAATAGCTGGGACGCTCGTTCATTCTCTTTTCTTATACGGGGCAATAAGTGCATTATATGTAGGACAAACGGTGTACATTATGAGAAAGTTCATTCCAAATCAAGTACTAGATAAGTTAGAAACTGAAAATATATCAGTTATGTATACAGTTCCGACAATGCTTGAATCTTTATATAAAGAAAATAGAGTAATAGAAAATAAAGTGAAAATTATTTCGTCAGGAGCGAAATGGGAAGCTGAAGCGAAAGAAAAAATAAAGAATATATTTCCTTATGCGAAAAGATATGAATTTTATGGTGCATCAGAGTTAAGTTTTGTAACAGCACTAGTCGATGAAGAAAGCGAAAGAAGGCCAAATTCAGTAGGAAAACCTTGTCATAATGTGCAAATTCGAATATGTAATGAAGCAGGCGAAGAAGTACAAAAAGGTGAAATAGGAACTGTTTATGTGAAAAGTGATCAGTTTTTTATGGGATACATAATAGATGGGGTTTTAACACGGGAGTTGAATGCAGAAGGCTGGATGACAGTGCGAGATGTAGGCTATGAAGATGAAGAAGGCTTTATATATATTGTTGGTAGAGAGAAGAATATGATTTTATTTGGAGGAATTAATATTTTCCCAGAAGAAATAGAAAGTGTATTACATGAACACCCAGCTGTTGATGAAATAGTTGTAATTGGTGTGAAAGATAGTTACTGGGGTGAAAAGCCCGTCGCGATCGTAAAAGGAAGTGCTACAAAGCAACAATTAAAGAGTTTTTGCTTACAACGATTATCTTCGTTTAAAATACCGAAAGAATGGCATTTTGTAGATGAAATACCTTATACAAATAGCGGGAAAATAGCTCGTATTGCAGCAAAAAATATGATTAAAAACCGGGAGAAGATATATGAATAGAGCGGTTATTGTAGAAGCGAAAAGGACGCCCATTGGTAAGAAGAATGGGATGTTTAAAGATTATGAAGTTCAGCAATTAGCAGCGCCGCTTCTTACGTTTTTAAGTAAAGGAATTGAGAGAGAGATAGACGATGTTATATTAGGGAATGTTGTTGGGCCGGGAGGGAATGTTGCAAGATTATCTGCTTTAGAGGCAGGACTTGGCTATCATATTCCTGGTGTAACGATTGATCGGCAATGTGGTGCTGGTTTAGAAGCAATTCGCACCGCATGTCATTTCATTCAAGGCGGGGCAGGTACTTGTTATATCGCAGGAGGAGTAGAGAGTACAAGTACATCACCTTTTCAAAATAGAGCGCGATTTTCACCAGAAACAATTGGAAATCCTAATATGGGAGTAGCGGCTGAATATGTTGCGGAGCGTTATAACATAACGAGAGAAATGCAAGACGAGTACGCTTGCCTTAGTTATAAACGGACACTGCAAGCGTTAGAAAAAGGATATATACATGATGAAACATTGTCTTTTAATGGATTATTAGATGAATCTATAAAGCTAGAAATGAATTATGAACGAATCATTAAAAGAACAAAGCCCGCATTTTTAAAAAATGGTACAGTAACGGCAGGTAATTCATGTGGTGTAAATGATGGGGCATGTGCTGTTCTTGTAATGGAAGAGGGACAAGCCCGAAAGTTAGGTTATAAACCTGTCCTTCGTTTCGTTCGTAGTGCTGTGGTTGGAGTGGATCCTAATCTCCCGGGAACGGGTCCAATATTTGCGGTGAATAAATTATTAAATGAAATGAATGTAAAGGTAGAGGACATCGATTATTTTGAAATAAATGAAGCGTTTGCTTCAAAAGTTGTAGCTTGTGCAAATGAATTACAAATTCCTTACGAAAAATTAAATATAAATGGTGGTGCAATTGCGCTCGGTCATCCGTACGGTGCATCTGGATCTATGCTTGTAACACGTTTGTTTTATCAGGCGCAAAGAGAGTCTATGAAATATGGAGTTGCTACATTAGGAATTGGAGGTGGGATAGGGATTGCGCTATTATTTGAGAAAGTAGAAGACTAGCGAGGTAACTAGTATTCTACTTTTTGAGGAACATAAATATTGCTACCAGGCTTCGCTTTTATTTCGTTCCAAGCAGCAATCGCATCAGCTTTTGCTTTTCCTTTATTATTTGGATCTTCGAAAAAGTCACGAGTAAAGCGATTGTATTCAAATTGTGCACTGATAGTTGTTTTATATGTAGGATCTTTTTTTCGTTCGTTCTCTTCATACCAAAATGTTATCGCGTCTTCATATGTTTTGCCAACATTCTCTTTAAAAAACTTTTGAAGAGCTACTGTAAAGCGGAAGTTTGCTCCGATTTTTTCTTTGAAAAAAGCACGAACATCTTCGCTACAGCGGTGATTGTTAGTAATAATCGTTTGAAGAGAAAGGTCTTTATAAGAGAGGGAAGTCTTACTCGCTTTTGGACCAGAGCTGTTTTTTAATATTTTACCAGTAGTTAAATAATGTGAGATACGCTCGGTTATTTCGATCTTAGAGCCACTAGCTGGAAAATCATGTTCACGACAAAATGTTTGGAGTTCTGCTTTTAACCAATAATAGTTTTGGAAATCTTCAAGTGATATAGACTTTGTTAAAGGTGGATGCATGAATGTAACAACTACTTTCTTCCATAATTTTCTTCAATTATAAAACGTATGTTCTTTTTATGGAAGGGTTAATTTGTAAATATAATGGGAAGAGGAGATTGCATATGGAAAATGTAATGCAAGTTCGTGTTACAGGAATTTTAATTGAAGATGAAAAGGTATTGCTAGTAAAGCAAAAAGTGGCTAATCGAAATTGGTCTTTACCTGGAGGAAGAGCAGAGAATGGCGAAACGTTAGAGGAAGCAATGATTCGAGAAATGAGAGAAGAGACAGGGTTAGAAGTTAACATTCAGAAGCTACTCTATGTTTGTGATAAACCGGATGCCAGTCCATCTTTATTACATATTACATTTCTACTTGAAAAGCTTACAGGGGAAATTATGTTACCCTCTAATGAATTTGATCATAATCCAATTCATGATGTGCAAATGGTGCCGATTAAAGATTTAAGTCATTATGGTTTTTCGGAAACTTTTATCAATCTTATAAGTGAAGGTTTTGTAAATGCAGGGAGTTATCAAGGTTTGAAACAAAATATAGGTCTGTAAATATAGGGGAAGGATAGCCGTTCGCTATCCTTCATAACATGTTTTAAACTGCTGACTGTAAAGAAGAAACAAGCTGATTTAAAAATTTATCTCCGCTCATAATTGCTTTCCCGCCGCCACGGGCACTCTTTTTATTTCCGCCACCTTTTCCTTCAATTGGAGGAAGAGCATCTTTTAAAAGAGCATTCATATCAAGCGTTACAGTTTTTCCGCAAGCGAGAATACATTGTAATTTGTCCTCGTTTTCAATAACGAAATATGTAATTGCATGCTCTTGTTGTTCTGTAATAATAGCGGAAAGCTTTGCGATTTCTTGCATAGAACGATTTGTAAATACTTTAGAAATAAGTATGCCGGCATGTATTTCCGTAGGGTGTTGAAGTAGTTCATTTGCCTCTGCAAATAATAATTTTTCATTCATTGTTTGTATTGCTTTTTCGTTTTCTTTTTGAGAAGTAAGCAGTTGCGCCACTTTTGCTGGAATATCAGTTTCGCTACTGTTTAATTGTTTAGAAATATCTTTCATAATTTGTTGCTGTTGTCCCATTAATTTAAGTGTACGCCAACCAGCGATAAACGTTAAGCGTATACCACCTTTATTGCGCTCCCATCCTAGTATTTGAATAGGACCAACTTCACCAGTTCGTTTCGGATGCGTTCCACCACAGCCGTTGTAGTCAAAGTTTTCGATAATAACAACCCGTATATTTTCTGTCATAGTCGGTTCTTTACGAAGAGGCAACGTTTTCACTTCTTCTAAGTCCATCCACAGAGTACGGATTGGATGGTTTTCAAAAACAATTTTGTTTGCAATTTGTATTGCTTTTTCAACCGTTTCTGCATGAAGATTTTCTGTTTCTAAATCAATTGTTACCGTTTCTTTACCAAGATGGAATCCAATCGTAGGTATGTTAAAATGATCCCAAAAAGCAGCAGATAAAATGTGCTGAGCTGCATGTTGCTGCATATAATCAAACCGGCGCTCCCAATTGATTTTACCTTCTACGTCTTCTGTGTGTAATTGTTCTGCAATGAAGTGGCGGATTTCTTCGTCGATTTCTTCAACATCAAATACAGCAATACCATTTAAAGTTCCAGTGTCGTGTGGTTGTCCGCCACCAGTCGGATAAAATGCTGTTTCGTTTAAAACAACGTATAAGTTACCGTCTTTATCATAATCTTGCTTTATAATTTTAGTAGTAAATTCTTGCTTATAAGCGTCAGTGTAATATAATTTGTGCTCCAATTTTCTTTCTCCTCTCGCATTAACTAGTTTCATTGTAAAGCAATTGAAATTAGTTTCCTAATATTTCAGAAGAAAGAAACTATTTTTAGAATTTTCTTGCTATAATAAGAAGAAAATGCGGGGGTGGAATGAATATGTTATATGAAAATGGCGTAGATAAACTGCTTAGTTTAAGCAAAAATATTTCTGAATTGTATCGAGAATTAAATGAAATGACCCGGATTTTAACGGATTGTAATCGAGAAAGTGTGAAGTTTGATCGGTTATATGTAAAAGAGGTACTGTGGAAGAAAGAAGATGTAATAGAGAAATATGATCATCTGCTTGTGCAACTTTGTATAAATGAATGCTTTGATCTAAAAAGTGTCATTACAGGCGAATATAAGTATACATATGAAGAAGTAGAGAACATCGTTTTACAATTTAATGAGAAGTATAATGTTGCAATATTAATTAAAGATGTTTGTAAAGAATTACAGTTTACATATGGCATAGATATGGATATAACGAGAACAACGAGGGTATCAACAGCTCAAGTATAAAAAGGGAAAAGAAAGCAGATCCTTTGCTTTCTTTTTTTTATGTAAGAATTGGGAGAGAAGGTTTGAAGATGAAGGGGAAGTTGCAAAATATTCATCCGTTAGGAATGACAATTATAATAGGGACTTTATTTGCGAGGTTTGCCACGTCAATGAGTATTCCTTTTTTAGCAATTTATTTAACGACTGTTAAAGGCGTATCAGCAGGAATGACGGGTGCTATTATCGGAACGAGTGCACTTGTTGGGGTGTTCGCTAGTTTTATTGGAGGGAATTTATCGGATCGATTTGGCCGAAATATGATTATAATATGCTCCATGATCGCTTGGGTGTTTGTATTTATAGGTTTTTCACTTGCAAATCATGTTTTAAGTTTCTTTTTATTAAATGCTTTGAATGGATTATGTAGGTCTTTTTTTGAACCGACGTCAAGAGCATTATTATCAGATTTAACGAAACCAGAGTATCGTTTACTCGTGTATAATTTGCGTTACGGTGCAATCAATGTTGGCGTAGCGATTGGCCCACTTGTCGGATTACAGATTGGAAGCGCAAAATCTACAATTCCTTTTTTAGTAGCAGCTGGAGTGTACATTCTATATACAGCTATATTAGCATTCCAATTTAAGAAGTATCCAATTGAAAAAAAGAAAGTAAATACAGAAAAACCTGTCACAATGTTAAATGCAATTCGCATTTTGCGAAAGGATGTCGTATTTTTAGTTGCTTTAGTCGGTATTATTTTGAGTAATTGTGGTTTTTCTCACTTAACGACAACAGTATCTCAATATTTTGCAAATGCACATATATTTCAGGATGGAGTGAAATTATTTTCATATATGTTAGCTTTAAATGCGATTGTTGTAGTCGTAATTCAATACCCTGTTATTCAAATGTGTAAAAAGTATACACCGTTAGTATCCATTATGGTTGGAACTTTATTTGTGAGCGGAGGACTGTTTGGATTTGGAATAGCAGAATCTACGCTAGGTGCTGCCATTTGCACAATTATTTTTACAATTGGAGAAGTTCTCATGTTTTCAATGACGGATGTATTTATAGATGGTATAGCTGTTTCACATTTAAAAGGAACGTATTTTGGAGCAATGGGTTTTTCAGGAATTGGAGCAGTAATTGGTCCATGGCTTGGGGGAGTACTTCTTGATTACTACGGGTACCAAAATGGATTTATTGTCTTTTCAGCGCTAGCTATATTTTCAACTGTAGCATTTCCTGTGCTTGTAGTTACAAAGGGTTTATTGAAAAAAAGAGATGATAGAAATTGTAATTTAGAATTACATGCGAAATAAAATAAGCCCCAGCAGACGACTGGGGCTTATTTTTGTATTCATCCCGCTATTTGTATTTGCGGGCAGTAAAACTCCTATTGATTAAAGTTTCACTTTATTTTAATTCTCAATTTGAAAAAGAACTTTTTTTTCATGTTTATTAGCAACTTCATTTTTCGAAATATGAATGGCTAAATATCCATTCTCTAAGCAGGCCAGCATCTTCTTGTAAATAATAGTAGCGGGTAAAGGAATGATCCGCTGCAAAGAACTATTATTATGAAGTATGCAAATATTTAGGCCTGTCTCCATCTTTTTAATAACTACATTTTGTTCGGATACATTTGGTACATCTGTTTCCAAAATATACTCTTGTTCAGTTTCACAAAGGTCAATATGAATTTGATTTGGGAAACTAAAGTTACTACAAGAATCGGAACAAAATTGATCCATCCATTCTTCGAAACCATCAACATGAAAAAGACAATCCTTCTTTTTCTTGCCCATGTAAGACACCCTCCGTAAAATCTCAATTCATACTATGTTATGCATGAATGAAGTAGGGGTGAAGAATAAATGGAAAAATATAAACATTGTATGTGGCAAAGGTAGCTAGTGTGAACCTTTTGTTTTACATATCATGATGTGCATGATTCTTTTGACGTGAATGGTTACGGTTTTTTACTTTATGAGATCCGCTTAATGGTTCAGGTTGTCCTTTTTTTTCTTTCGCTTCACGATTGTTTTTGCCCATTATATGTGACACCTCCTCTTTCTCTTTAGAATGAGAGAAGTTTGTAAATTTATACGGGAATGTTTTTAGAAAAAAAGGTAAAGATAAATGGGACTAACTATTATGGAAAGGGGATTATATAATGCCATATCATAAAGATAAGCAACAAGCCTTTCAAGCGGCACAGCAAGGAGTTACACAAGCAGAAAATGCATTTAATAATATTGTGAAAAATGACCCTAACTACGGTCATGATTTAAAAGAGTTACGCCAAGAGGTTCAGGAAGCATATGAACAAATTCAAAATGCACTAGAGGTAGCTTCAGAAACACAACGTCCACAACTTGAGCAATATGAAAATAATCTCCAAAATATAATGCGAAATGTAGATCAATTAGAAAAGTAAATAAGGTTGTTGTCTATTCGACAACCTTGCTGCTTTAGTGAACGTTATGTTAAAACAGAAAATTCTTTTAATAGTTTTTTCTTTATTATGCGCAGTACATATATTTCAAGTGGAAAAAGTGGAAGCGAAAATGTTGCTCAGAAAAGAGTTAGAACCAACTGGTTATGTAACATGGGAAGTACCTAATAATGAAAAAATCATTGCAATTACATTTGATGATGGGCCAGATCCAACGTATACACCACAAGTTTTAGATTTATTACGTCAATATAAGGCGGAAGCGACATTTTTTATGATTGGATTTCGAGTTCAGCGTAATCCATATTTAGTGAAGCAAGTGTTAAAAGAGGGACATGAAATTGGAAATCATACGATGAATCATTTGTACGCAAGTAATTCGTCAGATGAAAAATTAGAAAATGATATTTTAGATGGAAAGAAATTTTTTGAAAAATGGGTGAAAGAACCTTTGCTATTCCGTCCTCCTGGCGGATATATTAACGATGCTGTATTTAAAACAGCGAAAGAGGCTGGCTATCAAATTGTTCTATGGTCGTGGCATCAAGACCCACGTGATTGGGCAAATCCAGGGGTTGAATCCATTGTAAATCATGTAGTGAAAAATGCTAAAAGTGGCGATATTGTATTGTTACATGATGGAGGAAATGATCGTAGTCAAACGGTAGCAGCGTTAGCAAAAATTTTACCTGAGCTGAAAAAGCAGGGCTATCGATTTGTAACGGTTTCGGAATTACTACGTTATAAACATTAGAAAAAATCCCAAAAGGAAAATAGACCTTTTGGGATTTTTCTTTACTGGTTCTTTTTACGTTTCTTATTATTTTGTCGCTCTGCTGGAGTTAAAGGCTCGTTTGCAAATTCTTCATTGTAACCAGTTCCTTGTCCTTGTGCAGATGCAGTATTCATTCCTGAAATAGTATGATTTGCTTTTCTTTTACCCATTTTATTTCACCTCTATAATATTTTTTGTATGTTGAATGATGAGCAGTTCATAGTATGTATGAACTGTAAGTAAACCGCTAATAGAGCACTTTACTTTATGATAATAGTATTCATAAGGAGCATGAAAGCTATTCAAATTTAGAAACATAAAGAAAACTTATGATAATCTATAAGTTTCTTATTATTTACTTATTTAGAAAGTTGTAATAAGATATTATCGTAAGGTATTGAAAAGTTTGTCTACATTTTATATTCAGACAACTTAGTCACGTTTAACAGGGGGGAAACATAATGGTCAAACATAATCCATTTCAATCACGTGCAACTTTTGAAGTAGATGGAAAAACGTATCATTATTATGATTTGAAAGCGCTTGAAAATGCAGGGGTTGGCAACGTATCTCAATTACCATATTCCGTGAAAGTTTTACTTGAATCAGTACTTCGTCAAGTAGATGGACGTGTAATCACAGAAGAGCATGTTACAAATTTAGCGAAATGGGGAACGAAAGATGTGCAAGATATCGATGTTCCATTTAAACCATCTCGTGTAATTTTACAAGATTTCACTGGTGTTCCAGCTGTTGTTGATTTGGCTTCGCTTCGTAAAGCAATGGCAGACATGGGTGGGGATCCTGACAAAATTAATCCTGAAATTACTGTAGACCTTGTAATTGACCACTCTGTACAGGTTGATAGAGCGGGTACGGCAGACGCGCTTGCATTCAACATGGACTTAGAGTTTAAACGTAATGAAGAACGTTATAAATTTTTAAGCTGGGCACAAAAATCATTTGATAACTACCGTGCAGTTCCACCAGCTACAGGCATTGTACACCAAGTAAACCTTGAATATTTAGCACCAGTTGTTCATGCTGTGAAAAATGCTGAAGGTGACTTAGTTGCATACCCAGATTCATTAGTTGGAACAGACTCACATACAACAATGATTAACGGTATCGGCGTTCTTGGATGGGGCGTTGGTGGTATTGAAGCAGAAGCAGGAATGCTTGGACAGCCTTCATACTTCCCAGTACCTGAAGTAATCGGTGTGAAATTAACTGGCACACTTCCAAGTGGTACTACGGCAACAGACGTTGCATTAAAAGTAACACAAGTATTACGTCAAAAAGGTGTAGTTGGTAAATTTGTTGAGTTCTTCGGTAATGGACTAAAGAGTATGCCTTTAGCTGACCGTGCAACAATTTCAAATATGGCACCAGAATACGGCGCAACTTGTGGATTCTTCCCAATCGATGATATTTCATTAGAATACTTACGTTTAACAGGTAGAGATGAAGAGCAAATTCGTATTGTTGAAGAATACTGTAAAGCGAACGGTTTATTCTATACAGCAGACAGTAAAGATCCAATCTACACTGATCTTGTTGAAATTGATTTAAATACAATCGAATCTAACCTTTCTGGACCAAAACGCCCACAAGATTTAATCCCACTTTCAGATATGAAAGATGCGTTCCACAAAGCTGTATTAGCACCAGTTGGAACACAAGGGCTTGGATTTAATGAGCAAGAGTTCGATAAAGAAGTGAAGGTTACATTAGAAGATAAAGAAGTAACGATGAAAACAGGTGCAATTGCAATCGCTGCAATTACAAGCTGTACAAATACATCAAACCCATACGTATTAATTGGGGCAGGTCTAGTTGCGAAGAAAGCAATTGAAAAAGGACTTGTAGTACCTGAGTACGTAAAAACATCATTAGCACCAGGATCTAAAGTTGTTACTGAGTACTTAGATAAATCAGGTTTAACAACATATTTAGACCAATTAGGTTTCCAAACAGTTGGTTACGGCTGTACGACTTGTATCGGTAACTCTGGTCCATTAGCGCCAGAATTAGAAGAATCAATCGCAGCAAACGACTTACTAGTAACATCTGTTTTATCTGGTAACCGTAACTTTGAAGGTCGTATTCATCCTCTTGTAAAAGCAAACTACTTAGCATCACCACCACTTGTTGTGGCATATGCACTTGCAGGTACTGTTGATATTGACCTAAAAAATGATGAAATCGGTAAAGATGCAAATGGCAAAGCTGTTTACTTCAATGATATTTGGCCATCAGCTAAAGAAATTGAAGATGTAGTTCAAAGTGTTGTTACATCTGAACTGTTCAAGAAAGAATATGCACAAGTATTTAACAGCAATGAGCGTTGGAATGAAATCCAAACTTCAAACGAAGCTTTATATACTTGGGATAATGATTCAACATACATTCAAAACCCACCATTCTTTGAAGGTTTATCTAAAGAGCCAGGTGAAGTTGAAACGTTATCAGGTTTACGCATAGTTGGTAAATTTGGTGATTCTGTAACGACAGACCACATTTCACCAGCAGGTTCAATTGGTAAGCACACACCAGCTGGACGCTACTTATTAGAAAACGGCGTACAACCAGTTGACTTTAACTCTTACGGTTCTCGTCGTGGTAACCATGAAGTTATGATGCGTGGTACATTTGCAAACATCCGTATTAAAAACCAAATCGCACCAGGCACAGAAGGCGGATATACAACATATTGGCCAACTGGGGAAGTAACATCTATCTATGATGCTGCTATGAAATATAAAGAAGATGGAACAGGTCTTCTAGTTGTTGCTGGTAAAGATTACGGTATGGGAAGTTCTCGTGACTGGGCTGCGAAAGGTACTAACTTATTAGGTATTAAAGCAGTAATCGCAGAAAGCTTCGAACGTATTCACCGCAGTAACTTAGTGTTAATGGGTGTATTACCACTTCAATTTAAAGATGGCGAAAATGCTGAAACGTTAGGTCTTGTTGGTAACGAGTCATTTGAAATCCAAATTGACAAAACAGTTAGACCACGCGATCTTGTAAAAGTAGTTGCAACTGATTTAGATGGCAACGAAAAACAATTTGAAGTAGTAGCTCGTTTCGATAGTGAAGTTGAAATTGATTACTACCGTCACGGTGGTATTCTGCAAATGGTTCTTCGTGAGAAAATTGAAGAGTCAAAAGTGTCGAACTAAATAATTGAAATGAAAAATAAGGAAGCTAACAATAGTTAGCTTCCTTATTTTATGGAAAGGGATGAAACCATATGGTTTCATCCCTTTCTTTTTACTACGAAAAGTGGAGGGAACGTCATGAAAGAATATAAAAGAATATTGTTGCCGTTACGAAAAGAGAAAATATTAGTAAGGGCAGCTGTATGTAGTGGGATAATTGCTGCCATTTTAAATTTATCACGCCCAATTTTCATGGGATTAATTGTAGACAATCTTATTCAAAGGGAGCTAAAAGGTGCTTATTTATATATAGCTTTATTTGCGGGTATTCGCTTTTTAATGTGGACGAACAATCTTTTATTTGATTATATAAGCTCAAAAGCGAGTCAACGTATATTACAAACGAAACGTATAGAATTATTGCGTCACTATTTCTCATTACCGTTTGAAGAGAGTGAGAATATTAAGCAAGGGGAGTTAGAAACTTTGGTCGTATCTGATATTCCGAACTGGGTCAGATTATATGGTTCTATATTAATAGAGTATATACACGCTATTGCCCAATTTATTGGAGCTTTCATAGCACTACAACATATAGATATACAGTTTATATTGTGGGTAACTCCGTTTTTATTTTTAAGTGCAATTGTTCCAATACTGATGGGAGAAAAGGTAAGGGATATTGCAAGCATTGCTCAAAAAAATCAATCGAGTGTTGTAGAGATGGTGTCACAGTTTGTAAAGGGTATACAAGATTTACGTAGTTTACAAAAAGAAAAATGGGCCATTCGCTTATTTAAAGGAGTAACGGCACAATCTTATAAATCGGAAGTAAAGAAGACGATGATGCAACATTGCATTGGAGTAGTTGAAACAGTGATTGAAACAGGAGCATATATCGTTGTTCTCATTGTAGGCGCACAAAAAATAATGAAAGGGGAAATGGAAGTTGGTTCACTCGTTGCAGTGTTAGCTACAATTGAAATGCTCTTTTTCCCAGTCCGTTACGTGGGCGATTTATTAATGATGACACAAGTTGCAGTCGCTTCGGCAAATAGAGTTTTTTCCTTTTTAGATAAAAGAATGGCAGATAGTAATGTAGAAAGAGCGATGGGGATGAGGATAACAAATGTTTCATTTCAGGAGAGTGAAGAAGAGAAACATAGAATTAATAATATTGATTTGCAAATTAATCCTGGTGAATTCGTTATCATTGTCGGAGAAAGTGGTGCAGGAAAAACAACGCTTTTAAAATTAATGACAGGTTTGTATAAACCATCTAACGGTAGTGTTGTTTATTATGGTCAAAAGGCTCGAATGACTACAGTGTGGCAAGAACCTCGTTTCTTTCGGACGACAGTAAAAGAGAATATGTATTTCCGGGAGGAGTATTTAGAAAACGAATTAGAAAAAAATATTGACCTTATAAATATGAAGCCGATAATTAGAGATTTACCTAAGGGGATTCAAACTGTACTACATAAAAGTGGAGAAGAGCTTTCGGGAGGAGAAAGAAAACGTCTTGCATTATTACGAGCAATTGGTTCAAATCCGAATCTTATTATTTTAGATGAACCGACTGCGGGGTTAGATCCGAGTAATCAAGAAACTGTTTGGAATATGATTGAAGGACTAGGAAGAGATGTAACGAGAATTGTGGCAACACATGATGTAGAGAAAGTGATACTAGCGGATCGTGTTGTCATAATGAGAGAAGGAAGTATTATTGCATGTGGAAGTCCTGAAAAATTAATAAATAGTCATTCATTTTGAAAGAGATGTGAATAAAGGTAAGAGCAGTGCCCTTATCTTTATTCAACATCATTTATTTGATATTGGATAGATTCTGAATGATTTAGATCTACATTAAAAGTAGCAGTCATAAGGAAAGTTGCAATTCCAAGGATTAAGAAAAGGACGAATGAGACTAGAGAGATGTAAAGACAAATACGCCCTACTTTCTTCTTTTCAAGATCGTTACTAAAGAGTGAAATGATCCATGTAATAATACCGATTGGGTATAAAAGAAAACTAAGAATATATAATGTTATTTTTTCGAATGAATTCATAAAAAATCCCCCTTTTGTTGAAGTTTATATAACTACGAAAGTAAAAAGGTGAATGGGCCCATTAGAAGATAAACAACACCTCATCTGTTTTTCTAATTATATGATAAAAAGGAAAAGATTACACTTTAAATGAGAATATTCTAATTATTTCGACTCTGAATATTTCCAAGCTTGTCCGTATAAGCTAAAATAAGGTATATAGTATTTGAGTAATTAAGTTATAAGAAGATAAATACGTTAGGGTGATATAACATGTGGCGGAAGCTTACGATTATTGTAGTGTTACTTTGTTTAGCGGGATATGCAGCTTATGAACAGTTTGGTAAAAAAGAGCAGGTGGTACAAGGGGAGCAAGAACAAAGTGAAGCTGCGATGAAAGAGATGATTGCAAGTAATGGTATTGAAATAGGGAAGAGTGCGCCAGACTTCGAATTAACGAAGTTAGATGGAACGAATGTAAAGCTATCAGATTTAAAAGGAAAGAAAGTGATTTTAAACTTTTGGGCAACGTGGTGTGGACCTTGCCAACAAGAAATGCCGGATATGGAGGCTTTCTATAAAGAACATAAAGAAAACGTAGAAATTTTAGCAATCAACTATACGCCTTCAGAAAAAGGTGGGGGGGAAGAAAAGGTAAGCAATTTTGCTAAAGAAAAAGGAATTACTTTTCCTATTTTATTGGACAAGAACATTGATGTGACAACAGCGTATAAAGTAATTACGATTCCAACTTCGTATTTTATAGATACAAAAGGTGTCATTCAAGATAAGTTTATTGGGCCGATGACGCAAAAAGAGATGGAGAAAAGGGTTGCTAAATTAAAATAATGGTGAAAAGGTAGAGGTGGAGAGCTCCCATTTCTGCCTTTTCTTTTTCAAGTAGTAATAACTTCATGATATGATGTAAGAAATATAATCGTTTAGAGATAAAGGAGTGTATGGAGTGGGGAATGTATCCTTACCGTTAGATTATGTTGTAATTGATTTTGAAACAACAGGATTTAACCCTTATAATGATAAAATTATTCAAGTTGCAGCGGTGAAATATCGTAATCATGAACTGGTAGATCAATTTGTTTCATACGTGAATCCAGAGCGGCTAATTCCGGACCGAATAACGAGTTTAACCGGTATTACCAATTATCGTGTTTCAGATGCACCGACGATTGAAGAAGTATTACCTTTATTTTTAGCATTTTTACATACAAATGTTATTGTGGCCCATAATGCTTCTTTTGATATGCGCTTTTTGAAAAGTAATGTAAATATGCTAGGGCTACCTGAACCTAAAAATAAAGTAATAGATACTGTATTTTTAGCGAAGAAATACATGAAGCATGCGCCTAATCATAAACTTGAAACGTTAAAGCGAATGCTTGGCATTCGTTTAAGTTCTCATAATGCATTTGATGATTGCATTACGTGTGCTGCTGTTTATCAAAAGTGTGCAGCTATTGAAGAAGAAGGACAGAGAAAAGTAAATAAGGTCTCACTTGATGAAATCGTAGTATACGAAGCGGTGAAAGAAATGCTTGCACGTAATAAACGTAATGTAGAATGGCTACGTTGTATGAATGTAGGAAGTTATTTAGATATAAAAGCTTTTTATCCAGTTATGAGAGTAAAGGTAAAAGGGCGAAAGAAATATGTATTAACAGAGATATTAGAAGATGATGTGAAAGAAATATGTACAAGCTTAAAATGTGAACCAGCGTTAAAAAGTGAAGTTGGTAATACAAGAATTATGCTTAATAGCTTAGAGGATGTTACGAAATTAGAAAGTTATATTTTAGAGCAGTATGATTTTGTATTACAGGCGCTTCATGATTATAAAGAAAATGAAATGAATGCAGATGAAAAGTTGAAAGAGTATTTAAACGTTATGGTATAAAAACTCCGTGTGCTATTTTGAAGTGAACCCGAATCGTGGTACAGGAAAAAACATCTTCTGAATTCGCATACTAAGTATGTAAATTTGACGGAGATGTTTTTCATTTAAAGAGCAGAGTACATTACTGAGCGTAAGTAATGTGGTTGGTTTGATATTGAAAGCCCCCATCATTTTAGTCATATCTAAAATGATGGGGGCTAATTTGTTTTCTAGTTAGTCACTTATTCAAAGAAAATTTGTTTAGTTACCTTACAAATTTTCTTTGAATAGTTCTGGTAAAAAATTACTGAACTCACTCATTTCTTCTACATTGTGTTTATATAAACCACTTAGATTAATAAATGGTGGTAACCCTTTCGGGAAAATGAATGTAGAAGTCATTACTGTACCGTTCTCGAATTTTTCATATTGATGTATTACTTGTGAAATTACATCGCCATGATCATCTAAACATGAACCCATTAAAACATGACTGTAATGTGTATTTATAGGACAATCTTTAGGGTCTTCCCATCTAATTCTTAGCGGGAATTCTAGTCCATCCCCAGCAGATTCAATTGAAGCTGATATGGCTCCTACATGCCCATGCACTTTAGGATCAACTAACCATTTAAAATCAACATGTTCTTCTGGGTGCCATAGTTTATATCGTTCAGAGTTATCGATATTATCCCACCACCAGTCAATCATTTCTGGTGTTACGTTATTCAATTCATGTTCAACTACTATTGATACTTGGTTTTTCATTTTTGTACCTCCTGTTTTTTAACCAACATAGTGTTGGTTATTTATATTTGTTATTATAGTTTGTATATTTCATGTGTTCAATAAACAGAAATAGTCGATCTGTTGTATTTTGAACACTTTATAAAAATATGTCTAAAAAAATTAGAAGGGAAAAATTAGAAAAAGCATACATTAATTTACGTATAGCTCGTACTGAAGAAGTAATACGTAATGCACGAACTAAATTAATATATGAAAAAGGATGGATTGCATACGGTAAGGATATTACAACTAAAGCCAATAGTAATCGAGGGATATTTGCTCGGAAGTCAAAATATTGTTCGAATTAAGATATGGATGAAATGGTAACGGATTGTTAAAACATGTAAAAAGTACTAAGTGAATTGCAGCGGATGCTTTAGGTGTTTTGATATGTGTCTAGATTTCGTAAGTGTTGCAATATATTGTACACGGAGTTTTTTTAGGAGTATTAAAACATAAAATTTTCTTACAAATCTGATTAAAGAGTTTTTCGTTTGCTCATACTATGTAATAAGAAAGCGAAGGAGAGAGGGTGAACAACATGAGAAGAAGTCGCCGTAAATCGTTTGAAGAACTTGTAAATGAAAATAAACAACAATTATTAAGCGATCGTGATGCAATTGATCGCATTGAAGAGCGCATCGAAAAACGTTATGAAATGAAACTTTTTAAGCAAGCTGAATAATTCTTAACACTAGTACGATACTAGTGTTAAGGAGGCGATAGTAATGGGTAATCCGAAAAAAAATTCAAAAGACTTTGCACCAAATCATATTGGAACACAATCGAAAAAAGCTGGTGGAAATAAAGGGAAACAAATGCAAGATCAAACAGGTAAACAACCGATTGTTGATAACGGTTAAAAAGGAGAATGTTATCATTCTTCTTTTTTGTGAGGAAATGAAAGATGAGTTTTTAGCAGTAATATGAAAAAAAGGGCTGACTTTTGTCAGCCTTTTTTCGTAATCGTAAAATTTTCAACGAGTAAACGCCAATTTTGTGGGAATGGTAAACCGATTTTCCAGTAACTAATACCGCCTATACCTTGTTCTTTCATTAGATTGAATTTACTTTGAACAGACCGTGAATCTTCAAACCAAACTTCGTGTTGCACGCCGTTTTCATCAAAATAATTAAAATGAGGAGCTTGGGCTGTGAAATCATAACGAATAGGAACATTATATTTACGAGCTAGTGCAACAGCTGCGACGGAGCTAATTGCTTTTGCAGGTGGATTTCCTTGTTTAAATGGAAGCTTCCAATCAAACCCGTATAAATTTTGCCCCATCATAATTTTTTGTGGAGGCATTTGAGATTTTGCATATTGAAGTACTTCTTTCACTGGACCGATAGGAGAAATCGCCATCGGTGGTCCGCCCTGCCATCCCCAGTCATATGTCATAATGACGACGAAATCAACAATTTGCCCTTGCGCTTTATAATCATGAGCTTCGAAAAATTTGCCCTTTTGATTGGAACTTGTTTTCGGTACGAGAGTTGTGCTCAATGTGTACCCACTAGGTAAGCGTGTTTTTACATTTCGTAAAAAGCGATTATACGCCTCGCGGTCTTCAGGTGCTACACTTTCGAAATCGAAATGAATGTCTCGCATGCCATATTTTTCAGCTGTTTGCAAAATGTTAGTAATAAATTTGTTTTGAATCGTTGCGTCGCGTAAAATAACCGATGTTAGATCGGCACTGAAATTACCATTTTCAATATTTGTAATAACGAGCATAGGGATTGTTTTACCTTGCGTTGCAATATTAGCGATTTTAGCTGTTTCAGTAGGTTCTTTTAATGTGCCATCTCTTTTTGCCTCAAAACTAAAATAAGCTAAGTATGTTAAAAATGGATTGATGGCGCGTGTCGCATTAACTAAACTCTCTTTAATAGGTATAGTTGAAGGTTGTAAATAAGCGATGGATTCTACAGCTCGTTTTGTGCCTTTTGGTACATATAATTGTTGTCCGACATGGAGAATAGATTTTAAAGATAAATTATTAACTTTAGCTAAACTAGCGAGGGGGACATTATATGTTTGAGAAATTCGATATAGGCTGTCACCGGGCTGTACATAATAATTATTTCCTTTCGTATTAACGATAAGTGCCTGACCAACAACGAGCGTTTCAGCTGGATTTAGTCCATTGTCTTTTACTATTTCGTCAGGTGTTGATCCATATTTTGATGCCAAGCTATATACGCTATCACCACTACGAACAGTTACAATTTGAATCATATGCTGGCTCCTTTCGGGAAAAGATTCACTATTTTTATTTTATTTTTGATGTCACTGTATTATGATTAAATGTATGCAAGGTAGCAGAAGTGAAAGAAGGCGAATATACATATGTTTGTAGCAGAACATGAAGTTGAAATCCGTTATGCGGAAACAGATCAAATGGGTGTTGTTTACCATTCAAACTACTTAGTGTGGCTTGAGTTAGGTCGCACGAAACTTATACAAGATTTAGGTTTTTCATATGTTGAAATGGAGAAAGAAGGAATTATTTCTCCTGTGTTAGATTTACAAATTTCATACCGTAAAGCGATGCGTTACGGAGAAAAAGCAATCGTAAAAACATGGGTAGATACTGTGAGCCCACTTCGCGTTGTATATGGATATGAAATATATAATGGTGATGGTGAACTTTGTATTACTGCAAGTACGACGAATATTTGTGCGAAAAAAGAAGGGTTCCGCCCTGTATCATTTAAAAAGTTATATCCTGAGTGGTATGCGAAATATGAGGAAATTAAGAAAAAATAAAAAAGCGTGGCAGAAGCCACGTTTTTTTATTTTTCATAATTAAATTGTGGGAAGTCGTCAGCTTCGTTAAGTGTAACAGATAAATTATGTCCATCGAAGAACCATTCATCATCGCCTTCAATAAAGAAATTAATACCTTCTTCTTGAATTTGAACAGCAGGATGTGCAGGATCATCTTTACGAATACCTAAAGAAAGTCCTTTTTGCACAGTACTGCAACCACCGTATTGTACGAAAAAGCGTAGTGTTTCATTTGATTGTAAGTTTAATTCATTTTTATACCATTGTGCTGCTTCTTTTGTTACGGAAAGATTCATGTATAGTTCCTCCAAGTTATGTTGCTTTTTCTTTAGTATAAAAAATAACGCAAAAAGACGCTATTAATATGCTTCACGTTTTCTTTTTGCGTTATGTGGGTTACGATCTTATTTTTGCTTCTTTGAAAAGTTTGCTTTTGGTTCAGTTTTATTTATAATTCGTCCGATATTTGCACGGTGTTTATAAATAACCATACCTGCTAATAAACACATCGCAATAATGAAGATTTTATCCCCGCTAACAATGGATGCAATAACAGCAACAACTGCTGTTACCATAGAAGAAAGTGATACGTATCTTGTTGTAAATAAAAGGGTGAAAAATACAACAGCTAATATTGCAAAAACAACTGGTGAATAGCATAATAGCACCCCAGCAGAAGTTGCAACTGCTTTACCACCGCGGAATTTCGCGAAAATCGGGTAGACATGTCCAAGAACAGCCGCTAACCCGAACCATAGTGGGTGAATATCTAATCCGAAAATCATTGGTAGACTTGTTGCTAATGTCCCTTTTAAAATGTCAGCAATTGTAACGGTAAAACCTGCCTTTTTCCCTAATGTGCGGAATGTGTTTGTTCCGCCTAGATTACCGCTCCCGTGCTCACGAATATCGATTCCGTAGCCAATTTTTCCAACAACTAGTGCAAATGGAATCGAGCCAAGTAAGTAGGCAACGATAAATAAAAGATATGTAGTAACCATAAGTTCAGTCTCCTTTATTCAAATGTGTTGATAAAGGGTAAAAAGAGTTTTTCCCGTATATTGTACCATACATTTGTAAAGAGCACATTTCTTTTTTGTAAATGAAAAATTCATTATTTCGTGAAAAAAATTTCACAGTAATGTTACATTTCTCACAGAAACAGTAAGACTATATGTAGTAACATTTTAATCACAAGACAACAACATATTGGTGGAGGGTTATAAATGTTACGAAATATTACACGTGGAGAAGAATTAATGAAAGTGTTTGAGACGATAGTCCACGGCAATGAACAAGATTTAATGCAAGAAAATGCAAATGTAGACGGCCGCTCTCCAATGGGCGTAATGGGAACGTTCGCATCTGAGAGTGCAAAATATTATGCTGTTGAGAATTTATTGTCAGATCAAGTGAAAAAAGCGATAAATGAAAATATATTATATCCACATGATTTAGATTTTTATACGACAGGAACGACGACTTGTTCGCAAATTCCGTTAGCGCAAATGCTTGCTAACGGTTTTCATACTGGACATGGACATATGAGACAACCGCAAGACATTAAAAGTGCATTGGCTCTTTCGTCTATTATTTTTCAAGCGAATCAAAATATGCAGCATGGTGGTCAATCGTTTGCACTCTTTGATATTGATTTAGCACCTTATGTACGAAAAACAATTGAGAGACATAAAAAACGATTACAATCATATCCGCTTACGAAAGAACAAATAGAAGAATTCGCGTGGAAAGAAACGGAAAATGATACGTATCAAGCGTGTGAGGCTTTCGTTCATAATTCGAATAGTATGCATAGTAGGGGCGGAGGACAAGTACCGTTTATTTCTATTAATTACGGAACAGACACATCAAAAGAAGGAAGACTGTTAATTAAACAACTTTTAAAAGCGACACAAGCTGGGCTTGGTAAAGGAGAGACACCGATTTTTCCGATTCAAATTTTCAAGATGAAAAAAGGTGTGAATTTTGAAGAAAGTGATCCGAACTACGATTTATTTGAATTAGCATTAGAGACAACTGCAGAGCGATTATTCCCTAACTTTTCATTTTTAGATGCTCCGTTTAATGCAGTACATTATGATGGAAGACCAGAAAGTGAAGTATGTTACATGGGATGTCGTACCCGTGTTATGTCTAATATACATGGAGAAGAAACAGCGATTGGTAGAGGGAATTTATCATTTACGTCTATTAATTTAGTGAAATTAGCGTTAATTAGTGGTTCAAAAGAAGCATTTTTTGAAGCGCTAAACTACTATTTAGATTTAGGAATTAAGCAGCTATTAGAAAGATTTGCGTATCAATGTACGAAGCGAGCAAGAGATTTTCAGTTTTTATATTCACAAGGTGTATGGCGTGGTGGAGAAACATTGCAGCCTGAAGACTCCGTAGCTTCGATTTTAAAACAAGGGACGTTAAGTATTGGCTTTATCGGTCTTGCGGAATGTTTAGTAGCTTTAACAGGAAAGCATCATGGGGAAGATGAAGAATCATGGAAACTTGGGTATGAAATTATTTCCTTTATGAGAGATAGAATGGATAAAGCGACAGAAGAACATCAACTGAATTTCTCGATAATTGCAACTCCAGCGGAAGGATTGTCAGGGAAGTTTGTGAAAAAAGATAGAGAAGAATTTGGTGAAATTAGCGGTATAACGAACCATAATTACTATACGAATTCATTCCATATTCCAGTTTATTATAACATTCAAGCGATAAAAAAAATCCGTTTAGAAGGCCCGTTCCATGCTCTATGTAATGGAGGACACATTACGTATATTGAACTAGACGGAGCAGCAATGCATAACAAAAAGGCATTAAAACAAATTGTACAAGCCATGGCAGAATATGGCGTTGGATACGGTTCAATTAATCATCCTGTTGACCGTTGTAAGTGCTGTAGTTATCACGGGGTTATTGGAAATGAATGTCCAAGTTGCGGGAATGAAGATGAGGCTAATATAGAAAGAATTCGCCGCATAACAGGCTATCTTGTAGGAGATATGTCGAAGTGGAATAGTGCGAAACGTAGTGAAGAGATAGATCGGGTGAAACATAAATGAAAGTGATGAATATTATTCATGATAGTGTAGTAGATGGAGAAGGATTGCGGACAGTCGTGTTTTTTGCGGGCTGTCCGCATCGTTGTGTCGGTTGCCATAATCCAAAATCGTGGAATATTTGCAACGGAACGGAAATGACAGTAGAAGAAATTGTGAAAGAGATTGCAAGTAATCCATTAACTGATGTAACATTTTCAGGTGGAGATCCATTTTTTCAAGCTGCTGAAGTAAAAAAGGTAGCAAAGGTCGTGAAAGATTTGAAAAAAAACCTATGGATGTATACAGGTTATACGTTAGAAGAGATACAGAGTTCTCAAAATAATGATATGATAGAGTTGTTACATTATGGGGATGTTTTAGTCGATGGAAGGTTTGAAATTGAGAAAAAAGATTTAACACTTCCATTTCGCGGAAGCTCCAATCAACGTATTATTCGATTGAAAGAGTAAAAAGGCGGGATAGATTATATGAATAAAACAGTATTGCTTGTTGAAGATGAAAGAAGATTACGTGAAATTGTTAGTGATTATTTTCGTAATGAAGGCTTTGAAGTAATCGAAGCAGAAGATGGAAAAAAAGCGTTAGAGTTATTTGCAGAGCATGAAATTGATTTAATTATGTTAGATATTATGTTACCGGAAATAGATGGATGGTCTGTTTGTAGACGAATTAGAAAAGAATCAGCAGTACCAATTATTATGTTGACAGCACGTTCGGATGAGGATGATACATTGTTAGGTTTCGAATTAGGTGCAGACGAGTATGTAACGAAACCATTTAGCCCGAAAGTGTTAGTAGCTCGCGCGAAGACGTTATTGAAACGTGCGGATGGTGCGGTAGGAGTAGCGGAAGAAAATGCTATGTCTTTAGCTGGAATAGAAGTGAATCGTCTATCTAGAACTGTTTTAGTAGATGGAGAAGAAATTATATTGACACATAAAGAATTTGAACTTCTCGTTTATTTAATGGAGAACAAAGGAATCGTGTTATCACGTCAACATTTATTAGACCAGTTATGGGGATATGACTATTACGGTGATGACCGAACGGTTGATACCCATATTAAAAAACTTCGAAATAAGCTAGGAGATAAAGCGACGCATATCGGTACTGTTATTCGAGTTGGTTATAAATTTGAAGAATAATCTAGAACGATTTGTGTAATTTAGCCTAGGAAAATGGCGATTTGATACTCTCTTTTGAAGGTAGAATGTACAAAAAATACTTTTCTTGTCTACAATGTTAGATAGGAGTATTTTTTTAATTGGATTTCACGATGAGTTCACAAGAAGGACACAAAACGTGACTATACTGAAAATACGAATTCACCAGAGAGGGGAAATAAAACATGGGATATTACGACGGACCAAATTTAAATGAAGAGCATAGTGAAACGAGAGAAGTGAGAAAATCAGGTAGTAAAAAAGGCTATTTCTTCACAGGTTTAGTGGGGGCTGTAGTCGGAGCGGTTTCGATTAGTTTTGCAGCACCATATATGCCATGGGCTCAAAATAATGGAGCGCCAGTATCATCATTTAGTTCGGATTCAAAAGTAGAAGGTACTGTAGTTCCAGTTGTAAATAAAGCGAAAAATGAAACTGATTTACCTGGTATGATTGAAGGGGCGAAAGATGTTGTTGTAGGTGTTATTAATATGCAACAAAGTGTTGATCCATTTGCGATGCAACCGACAGGTCAAGAACAACAAGCTGGTTCAGGATCAGGTGTTATTTATAAAAAAGCAGGAAATAAAGCATATATTGTAACAAACAACCACGTAGTAGATGGAGCAAATAAACTTGCTGTAAAACTAAGTGATGGTAAAAAGGTAGATGCAAAGTTAGTAGGGAAAGATCCTTGGTTAGATTTAGCTGTTGTTGAAATTGACGGATCTAATGTGAATAAAGTTGCAACTTTAGGTGACTCAAGTAAAATCCGCGCGGGTGAAAAAGCAATTGCAATTGGTAACCCACTTGGATTTGACGGAAGTGTAACGGAAGGTATAATCAGTAGTAAAGAACGCGAAATCCCAGTTGATATTGATGGCGATAAACGCCCAGATTGGCAAGCACAAGTTATTCAAACTGATGCAGCGATTAACCCTGGTAATAGTGGTGGTGCATTATTTAACCAAAACGGTGAAATAATTGGGATTAATTCAAGTAAAATTGCACAACAAGAAGTTGAAGGAATTGGATTTGCTATTCCAATTAATATCGCAAAGCCAGTTATTGAATCACTTGAAAAAGACGGAGTAGTAAAACGTCCAGCTCTTGGAGTAGGTGTCGTTTCGTTAGAAGATGTGCAAGCTTATGCAGTCAATCAATTGAAAGTACCGAAAGAAGTAACTAATGGTGTTGTATTAGGTAAAATTTATCCAATATCACCGGCAGAAAAAGCTGGTTTAGAGCAATATGATATTGTAGTAGCATTAGATGATCAAAAAGTAGAAAACTCACTTCAATTCCGTAAATATTTATATGAGAAGAAAAAAGTAGGCGAGAAAGTAGAAGTTACTTTCTATCGTAACGGTCAAAAAATGACGAAAACAGCTACTTTAGCAGATAATTCAGCTACAAAGAATCAATAATCGAAATAAAAGAAAGTCTCTTTCATATTGAAAGAGACTTTCTTTATCGGCTATACTAAAGGAATAGGAGGGATTAATTATGACAATTGAAAACCCAACTCGTACGGAAATTGGTGAAGTATTAAAGAAAAGCAAAACAATTGCGGTTGTTGGATTATCAGATAAGCCAGAACGTACATCGTATATGGTTTCAAAAGCAATGCAAGATGCTGGATACCGCATTATTCCAGTTAATCCAACAGTAGATGAGGTGCTTGGAGAAAAGGCAGTTTCTTCACTAAAGGATATTAAGGAACACGTTGACATTGTAAATGTATTTCGTCGCTCAGAGTTTTTAATGGATGTTGCAAAAGAATTTGTAGAGATTGATGCAGATGTTTTTTGGGCACAATTAGGAGTACAAGATGAAGATACATATAAACTTTTAAAAGAAAAAGACTATACTGTAATAATGGATCGTTGTATTAAAGTAGAACATGCGATGACAAAATAGTATAGATTTAAAGGTAGAAAGATTGATTCAGCCCTACTTATCTATAATGAGGGCCGATGAACGAGGTGTTCATCATGAGATTTTTTAAAGGCTGTTTTTGGGGATTGTTATTTGTAATCCCATTTTGGATCTTGATCATTTGGATCATAATAAAGGTTTGGAATGTGTAATCTTGGAATACATATCCATTTCTCGTTGACAAACGATTATTTTTCTGAAATAGTAGCCTAGAGGAATCCTTGTGAGAAAACAAGGATTTTTCTATTGAAGATGGTATATAAAAGAGATAAGATAACTTGCCAAAACTATAGTCGAGGCGTTATTCTATAATAGAAACATATGTTCTGATTTTGGATTAGGAAAGGGGCAAGGAGTTTGGCGAAGCATCAGTTCCAATATAATGAAGATGCGATTCAAGTGTTAGAAGGACTTGAAGCCGTTCGAAAACGCCCGGGTATGTATATCGGGAGTACGGATAGCCGTGGATTGCATCATTTAGTATATGAAATAGTAGATAACTCCGTTGACGAAGCGTTAGCGGGATTTGGCGACGAAATTTCAGTCGTAATACATAAAGATAATAGTATTAGCGTTATAGATAAAGGGCGAGGAATGCCTACGGGAATGCATAAACTTGGGAAACCTACACCTGAAGTTATTTTAACTGTACTTCATGCAGGTGGTAAGTTTGGTCAAGGTGGCTATAAAACGAGTGGTGGTTTACACGGTGTTGGGGCATCAGTTGTAAACGCCTTGTCAGAATGGTTAGTAGTAACAATTAAACGTGATGGTAACATTTATGAACAACGCTTTGAAAATGGTGGCGTTCCTGCAACGACGTTAGAGAAAATTGGGAAAACAAAAGAGTCTGGTACGACAATGCACTTCAAACCAGATACAACGATTTTCAGCACGACAAATTATAATTATGAAACATTATGTGAGAGATTACGTGAATCTGCATTCTTATTAAAAGGAATGAAAATCTCGATAAAAGACGAACGTAATGATTTAGAGGATGTATTTCATTATGAAACAGGAATTGAAGCTTTCGTTTCATATTTAAACGAAGAAAAAGATTCAATTCACCCGGTTGTATACTTCACTGGTGAACAAAACGGGATTGAAGCAGAACTAGCATTCCAGTTTAATGATGGTTACTCAGAAAATATTCTTTCGTTTGTAAATAACGTACGTACAAAAGATGGTGGAACACACGAAGCTGGATTTAAAACAGCAATGACGCGTGTGTTCAATGAGTATGCTCGTAAAGTTTCATTATTAAAAGAAAAAGATAAAAATTTAGAAGGTACAGATATTCGTGAAGGTGTAGCGGCTATCGTTTCTGTACGTGTACCAGAAGAAGTACTTCAGTTTGAAGGACAAACGAAAGGGAAACTTGGTACAAGTGAAGCTCGTTCTTCTATTGATGCCATTGTATCAGAGCATTTAGCTTACTTTTTAGAGGAAAACCCGGATGTAGCTACACTTCTTGTGAGAAAGGCAGTTAAAGCAGCGCAAGCACGTGAGGCTGCTCGTAAAGCGAGAGAAGAAGCACGTAGTGGTAAGAAGAAGAAAAAATCAGAAGGTACGTTAAGCGGGAAGTTAACACCTGCACAATCACGTAATCCTCAGAAAAACGAATTGTATTTAGTAGAGGGTGACTCTGCCGGTGGTTCAGCGAAACAAGGACGAGACCGTCGTTTCCAGGCCGTATTACCGTTACGTGGTAAAGTAATTAATACAGAGAAAGCAAAGCTTGCTGATATCTTTAAAAATGAAGAGATTAATACAATTATTTATGCAATTGGCGGCGGTGTAGGAAATGAATTCGCTGTTGAAGATATCAACTACGATAAAGTTGTAATTATGACCGATGCCGATACGGATGGAGCTCATATTCAAGTATTGTTATTAACGTTCTTCTACAGATATATGAAGCCACTTATCGAAGCCGGTAAAGTGTTTATCGCACTTCCTCCTTTATACAAAGTAAGTAAAGGAAAAGGTAAGAGTGAGGTAATTGAATACGCTTGGTCAGATGAGGAATTAGACGGTGTAACGAAAAAAGTGGGCAAAGGCTATATGTTACAACGTTATAAAGGACTTGGTGAAATGAATGCAGATCAATTATGGGAAACAACAATGAATCCTGAAACGCGTACATTAATTCGCGTGAAAATTGATGATGCAGCAAGAGCAGAGCGTCGCGTTACAACATTAATGGGCGATAAAGTAGAACCACGCCGTAAATGGATTGAACGTAATGTACAGTTTGGTATGCAAGAAGAAGGAAATATTTTAGAAAATGAAATGATTATGGAGACGGAGGTGGAATAACATGCAAGCAGAGAAGTTTCATGACCTCCCGCTTGAAGACGTGTTAGGTGACCGCTTTGCACGTTATAGTAAATATATTATTCAAGATCGTGCACTTCCAGATGCACGTGATGGCTTAAAGCCAGTACAAAGACGTATTTTATATTCTATGTATGTAGAAGGTAATGTACATGATAAAGCGTTTCGTAAATCAGCTAAAACAGTAGGTAATGTTATTGGTAATTATCATCCACATGGAGATTCCTCTGTATATGAAGCAATGGTACGCTTAAGCCAAACTTGGAAAGTACGTAATGTTTTAGTTGAAATGCATGGTAATAACGGTAGTGTTGATGGGGATCCAGCGGCAGCAATGCGTTATACGGAAGCTCGTTTATCACCAATCGCATCTGAATTATTACGTGATCTTGATAAAGAAACAGTTGAATTCGTGTCAAACTTTGATGATACGAGTGAAGAACCAGTTGTATTACCAGCAGCGTTCCCGAATTTATTAGTGAACGGATCTACAGGGATTTCCGCTGGTTATGCAACAGAAATTCCTCCGCATCATCTTGGAGAAGTTATTGACGCTACAATGATGCGTATTGATAAGCCAAATAGTACTGTTGATGATTTATTAACAGTTATGAAAGGACCAGATTTCCCAACAGGTGGTATTATTCAAGGGATTGATGGTATTAAAAAGGCGTATGAAACAGGTAAAGGTAAAATTATTATTCGCGGAAAAGCAGAAGTTGAAACAGTACGCGGTGGGAAACAACAAATTGTAATCACTGAAATTCCTTACGAAGTGAATAAGGCGAACCTTGTAAAGAAAATGGATGAATTACGTCTAGATAAAAAGTTAGATGGTATTGCTGAAGTACGTGATGAGACAGATCGTACTGGTTTACGAATTGTTGTTGAATTAAAGAAAGAAGCAAACGCCGAAGGTATTTTAAATTATTTATATAAAAATACAGATTTGCAAATTCCATATAACTTTAATATGGTAGCGATCAATAATCGTCGTCCTACACTTATGACATTACCGAAAATTTTGGATGCTTATATTGGACATCAAAAAGAGGTTATTACGAGACGTTCACAGTATGAATTAAGAAAAGCAGAAAATCGTCAACATATTGTAGAAGGTTTAAAGAAAGCATTATCGATTTTAGACCAAGTAATCGAGACAATTCGAGCTTCAAAAGATAAACGTAATGCGAAAGATAATTTAAGTGCAAAATTTGGCTTTACAGAAGCACAAGCGGAAGCAATTGTATCCTTGCAATTATATCGCTTAACGAATACAGACATTACGGCGTTACAAGAAGAAGCAGATGAGCTTAATAAGAAAATTCTAGAGCTACAGTCAATTTTACAAAGTGAAAAAAGATTACTTCAAGTCATTAAAACTGATTTGAAGAGAGTTAAGAAAACATATAGTGATGATCGCCGTGCTATTATTGAAGAGCAAATTGAAGAAATTAAAATAGACGTAGAAGTGATGATTCCACAAGAAGATGTCATCGTTACTGTAACGAAAGAAGGATATGTGAAACGTACTGGATGGCGCTCGCATAATGCCTCAAACGGCAAAGACTTCGGTATGAAAGAGGGTGACATCTTACTTGAACGATTCGATACGAATACGACTGAAACAGTTCTTTTATTCACAAGTAAAGGAAACTATATATATCTTCCAGTATACGAAATGCCAGATATTCGTTGGAAAGATTTAGGTCAGCACGTTGCAAATATCGTTTCACTCGACCGAGATGAAACAATCATTTGGGCAACGGTTGTACCGAACTTTGAGGAAGAAAAACGATTTATCGTATTTGTAACGCGAAATGGTATGATAAAGAAAACAGAATTAAATCAATATAAAGTTCAGCGTTATTCAAGGGCATTCGTTGCTGTAAACTTGAAAAAAGGTGATGAAGTTGTCGATATATTTGCGACAGATGGAACGAGTGATATCGTTCTTGCTACACATGGTGCATATGCACTTATTTTCCATGAAGATGAAGTAAGTCCAGTCGGTGTAAGAGCTGCTGGTGTGAAAGCAATTAATTTAAAAGAAGATGACTATGTCGCTTCTGGTAAACCATTAAATGGTGACAAAGATCAACTTATTCTCGTAACGCAGCGCGGTGCTGTAAAGCGTCTAAAAGCATCAGAAATTGAGAAATCGACGAGGGCAAAGCGAGGTCTTGTTATTTTCAAAGAGTTAAAACGTAATCCGTACCGCATTGTCGGTATTGAAATTGTTCGGGACGATGAATTAGTTTACATGAAGACAGAGAAAAACATTGTAGAAGAAATTGATCCGAAAGCGTATCGAAATAAAGACCGGTATAGTAATGGTAGCCTAGTGCTAGATGTTAATGATACTGGTGAAGTAGTAGAAACGTGGACGAAAAAACGACCGGAGTAAAAAAGCATCTTGCTATGAATAGTAGCAAGATGCTTTTTTCTAGGCAATTTATTATGTAAATGATAATAATCTTGTTATAATAACTGAATGAAATCGTTCTCATAAAGTGGAACTTTAATCAATGGGGAGTTTCTTTATCCACATTGATTATTAGTTGAACCAATCGGGTTTTAACAAGCAGTTGATTCCTCACCTAATTTCTTAGCTTTTGCTGAATTTTGAGTTAGGAATTTTACTGCCCGTTAAAGCGGGACAAATGGAGGGACAACATGAAAAAAATAGGTGTAGGGATTGTAGGATTTGGTTTTTCTAGTACGACATTTCATATCCCACTATTACAAACGATAGAAGAATATGATATTCGTGCTGTATTATCCTCAAAAGAAGAGGTAGTAAAAGAAACATTACCAAACGCTAATGTTGTGAGTACAATTGATGAATTGGTGAAGCGAGCTGATGTTGACTTAGTTGTTATTACATCACCTAATACAACTCATTTTCCATATGTAAAAGAAGCAATTTTAAACGGTAAGCATGTTGTTGTAGAAAAACCATTTGTTGTTTCAATTGAAGAAGGAGAAGAGCTTATTTCATTAGCAGAGCAGCATAATGTAATGTTAAGCGTATATCATAATCGTCGTTTTGATAATGATTTCTTAACAATTAAGAAATTGTTAGAAGAAAACAGAGTAGGGAATGTATACGCATATGAATCGAATTTTGATCGTTTCCGTCCACATGTGCGTGATCGATGGAGAGAAAAAAATCTACCAGGTTCCGGTATATTATACGATTTAGGATCGCATTTAATTGACCAAGCGTTATCAATATTCGGGAAACCAGATGCGATAAGTGCAGATGTAATAAAACAACGACCAGGTGCAGAGGTGGATGATTATTTCCACATAGTACTTCATTACGGAGTTAAACGTGTCATTTTACGTAGTAGTAGTTATGTGAAAAAAGCTGGACCGCATTTTATAGTGCATGGAGAGAAAGGTTCTATCGTGAAGTGCGGTATGGATTCGCAGGAAGAGCAATTAAAAAATGGAATGAAGCCAGGTGATAACGGTTATGGAGTAGACGATGAAGAGAATTTTGCTACTTTAGAAACAGAAGAAAGCTTAGAGCGTATTCCAACAGAAGTCGGTTGTTATGACAATTATTATAAAGGTGTACGAGATAGTATATTAAATGGTGAGAAACTGCCTGTAACAGCACAAGAAGGTTTAGATGTTATTAAACTGATTCAATTAGCGATTGAAAGTAGTGAAAAGGGTAGAGTCATTTCTATAAAATAAAAAAGACACGAAATTCGTGTCTTTTTTATTTTTGTGGAACAGAAAGACCATAGAAGAACATCGTAACGATATCTTGTATATGTTTTTCACGATCTCCTTCAAGAAGTTGTGCTCCAAATTCATCACCTAATTTTGTAAACATTTGAATGTAAAGTAACATCATTTCTTTAGTAAGGTGTGGATTAATTTCATTTTTGCGCTGAGCTCGTTCTAATATTTCTAAATACCAGGGCAGGATTTTTTCATTTTGATAACTATAAATAAACTTACGGAGTTCTTCGTCCCTTTGCATCATTTGTAATAACATATCAGGTTGAAATAACCCGCCAGTATTCATTTTTCTTACAATCATTTTTTGCATCATATCATGAAAAGGTAATTTTTCTTCTGCAAGCTCTTTATAATATTGAAATTCAGATATGATAAATTCTTGTATAAGCTCCCTAAATAAAGCATCTTTACTTCCGAAATGATTATAAATTGTAACTTGAGAAACGTTTGCTTCTTTTGCGATATGTTCTATTTTCACTTCATTAAATCCACGTTCTGAAAATAATACGAATGCTGCTTCTTTAATGGCACGCTTTTTCTTTTCTTTTACTCTTTCAAAGCCGTTCAATGCAATCACCTCACTTAAAATATACAAGAAAAAATAATGGAAAACAATAATTTTGAAATATGGACTAATAAATATTTCAAAAAGTTGTTGCGAATATGAAAGATGAGGAGTACAATAATTTTGAAATATCACATATTAAATATTTCAAAAAATGAGGTGGAATTATGATTTCAGTTCAAGATGTCACAAAACAGTTTTCGAATGGAAAAGGTTTGTTTCATATTACATTTGATGTAAAAAAGGGAGAAGTATTTGGTTATTTAGGACCGAATGGTGCCGGGAAATCAACGACGATTCGTAATTTAATGGGATTTATAAAACCGACAGCTGGTAAAGCGACAATTTTTGGATTAGATTGTTGGAATGAAGCAGCGAAAATTCAAAGAGAAGTTGGTTATTTACCGGGTGAAATTTCTTTTATTGAAGGAATGAACGGATTAGAGTTTTTAAAATTAATGCAAGGAATGCGTGGATTAAAGGATACGAAAAGACGAGATGAACTGATAGAGCGTCTGCAATTTGATGTGAAAACACCGATTCGCAAAATGTCTAAAGGAATGAAGCAAAAAGTAGGGATAGTCGCTGCATTTATGCACGATCCAGAGGTGTTAATTTTAGATGAACCAACATCTGGACTTGATCCACTTATGCAGCAAGTGTTTATAGATTTAATATTAGAGGAAAAGCAAAGAGGAAAAACAATCCTGATGTCATCACATATTTTTACTGAAATTGAGAGAACTTGTGACAGAGTAGCTATTATTAAAGATGGTCGACTCGTAACGGTTGAAAATATTCACGATTTACAAAGTATGAGAAGACAGGTGATAGATGTAACAGTATCATCACAAGAAGAGATTGAGTCCCTTACAAAGTGTAATTTGCAATTTGAAGCGGTAAAAGGCAGAGAGGCATCTATCATTGTACAAGGAAACTATCAAACTGTTTTACAAACACTTTCAAACTATAATGTAACGGCACTTCAAACGAGAGCGATGGATTTAGAACATTTATTTATGCATTATTACGATAAGAAAGAAGGGATAACGCATGAATAAGCAATTGTTTTTAGCTAGTTTGAAAGAAACACAAAAAAGTATTTTGAGTTATGCGTCTGGTGCGGCTTTATATTTGTGGTTATTAATTTGGATATTCCCGTCAATGGTATCAGCGAAAGGGCTAAATGAATTAATAGCTGCCATGCCTGATAGTGTGAAAAAAATCGTTGGTATGGAAAGTCCGATTCAAAACGTAATGGATTTTTTAGCTGGTGAATACTATAGTCTATTGTTTATTATCATTTTAACAATTTTTTGCGTAACAGTTGCGACACATTTAATTGCTCGTCATGTAGATAAAGGAGCAATGGCATACTTGCTAGCAACACCTGTATCTAGAGTGCAAATTGCTATTACACAAGCTACTGTTCTCATATTAGGACTTCTGATTATTGTATCTGTTACGTATGTAGCTGGGTTAGTAGGTGCAGAATGGTTTTTACAAGATAATAACTTAAATAAAGAATTATTTTTGAAGATAAATGTAGTCGGAGGGCTCATATTTTTAGTCGTTAGTGCGTATTCATTTTTCTTTTCTTGTATATGTAATGACGAAAGAAAAGCACTAAGTTATTCAGCGAGTTTAACTATCTTATTTTTCGTATTGGATATGGTAGGTAAATTAAGTGATAAGTTAGAGTGGATGAGAAGTCTATCATTATTCACGCTGTTTCGCCCGAAAGAAATCGCTGAAGGAACGTATAATATATGGCCGGTAAGTATAGGGTTAACTGCTGGAGCGCTTTGTATTTTCTTAGTAGCGATTGTAGTATTTAGGAAGAGGGATTTACCGTTATAAAGTAGAAAGTCCACTAGAAAGTGGGCTTTTTTTATTTGTAAATTTAAACTAGTATGTTTATCACATAACACTTATAAAGGATATTTATCTTTTTAATTAAAAAAATATTCAAAAAAATGAACCTTTTTCTAGGTTCATACGTCTAATACATGTAAAGTTAAATTGGAAGTGATGAAGTGAGGATGAAACAGGAGGAGCAATTGTGAAAGTAATCCCTTTATATAAAATGATTATAAAAGAAGAAACGGATGTTTCTTTAGCGAAAAAAGGTGATCATGAAGCCTTTATAGCGCTTATACATACAGAAAAAGTGAAGATGTATCGAATAGCAAAGGCGATGTTACGTGATGAGACAAATATAGAGGATGCGATACAGACAACAATTTTAAAGGCCTATGAAAATATAAAAAAATTAAAAAAAGAAGAATTTTTTCAAACTTGGTTAATTCGAATACTAATAAATGAGTGTAACAATATTATTAGAGCGTATAAAAATGTAATTGTGACAGAAGAGAATGATTACAATATGAGTGCGTGTGATCAGTATGAAGATATAGATTTGTGTAATGCGATTCAATCGTTACATGAAGAATTAAGAGCTGTTACGGTGCTTTATTATTATGAAGATATGAATCAAGAGAGTATAGCAAAGCTTTTAGAAGTACCAAAAGGAACAGTGAAATCCAGATTGTCACGCGCAAGGGAACAACTACAAAAACGATTAAAGATGGAATAGGGGGTGTAAAGGGTGGATAATGAAAAATTATTTGATGAGAAATTAAAAAAGAGAATAAAAGATGAAAATGTTATAGTACCTCCAGAGTTAAATGAAAAGATTAATGGCACACTACATAATCTTCAGGTAAAAAAGAAGAGTTGCAAAATTCATATGATGATAATTAGTGCAGCGGTTTGTATACTTTCAGTGGTATCTATGTCTGAGTTTTCTATCCAAAGTTTTGCGCAAAACGGTGGAGTATTTGAATATGTAAAGAAAAAAGCGTTTTCTGATTATGAAAATGAAGAAGAAATAAAATCGAATGTACATTATCCAGATAAAGAAAAGATTCATCAAAAGATGCTAGATTCTATTGATTATTTTAAAAATATTTCAGGACAATTTGAGGAATATTCTAGCTCATCAAGAGTTGCTACAACATATAAGTATGCGATTGATACGGAAAAACAAAGAGGTATCTCTTCGAAAGAAGATAAACTAGCGAAAAAACGAACAATTATATATAACGAGGGCAAGAAAAAAGAGTTTGATGATGAGAAGCATACCTATAAAGAGACAAAATGGAACCCGAAAGAAAGAAACAATGAACTATTAAAATTAAATCCTACGGAAAGGTTATTGAAAAAATCAGGTGAAAAAAGGCGATATGATGATGAATATGTAGGACTAGCTAAGTATAGTATTCAATCAGAATTCGCAGATTTGTTAATTCGATATAAAGATTGGAATTATAAAGAAACGAAATATCTTGGATTAGATTGTTACAAAATTGAAGGAGTCATCAACATAGAGATGCCTGTTAGCACCTCTGAAAATTTAAGAGGGAAATTCGAAATGGTTGTGGAGAAAAATACAGGGATTATATTGAAATTTCTTAGTTTTCAAGAAGGCTTGATTCAATATTCACTTACGACTGAATGGATACAAATAGATAAAGGATTGAAAGAAAGTGTGTTTCAAAAGGATAGCGCTAAATATGAAAAAATGAAAAACATATTGGATGAATAGAAACAGGAGGAGAGTAAATGAGGAATCATTCATCTTTAAGAGAAGAGAAAAATAAGCAAAAATATAAAAAGAAAACGATAATAAGTTTACTACTAGCGGTATTACTATTTGGTGGAATTGGCTATGGAACCTATGTATATATGAAAACTTCTAGTCTCGTACAAAAATCTAATTTGAATTTAGCACGAGGTGAAAAATCCAATTTACGTGAGAAATCTGTAAAGCCAATTGCAAATCATGTTTCACTTTTAATTATGGGAATTGATGAAAATCAAGAACGACAAAAGGAGTATAATGGTGCATTTCATACAGATGCGTTATTGTTAGCCACCTTTAATAAAGATGATAAAACAGTGAAATTAACGAGCATACCGCGTGATACATATACATATGTTCCAGTTCAAAAGAAAAAGGATAAAATAACCCATGCATATGGAAGTGGTTTCGTTCAAAATGGTAAAGATGGAGGACCGCAAGCTTCAGTGGAAGCGGTAGAAAAATTGTTACAGGTGCCTGTTGATTATTTTGTGAAATTTAATTTTGGTTCCTTTACTAAAATTGTTGATGGGTTAGATGGTATTGAGGTAGATGTCCCAGTTGAATTTACGGAGCAAAATAGTAAAGATGAACCTGATGCGATCCATTTGAGAAAAGGATTACAAAAATTAAATGGGGAAGAAGCACTTGCACTAGCAAGAACGCGTCATATTGATAGTGATGCAATGAGAGGTCAGCGGCAACAACTTGTTATTGAATCGATTTTAAGTAAATTAAAAAGTGTAGGATCGATTACGAAGCTAGAAAAAATAGTTGAGGCGGTTAACGGCGATTTTAAAACAAACTTAGTAATGGATGATATTTTATCTTTTTATAAATACGGTTTAAACGGTTCAGTTGAAAAAATACAATTAGCTGGTGATGATTTATATTTACCTAATGGCCCAAACGGACAACGTGTATATTATTATAATCCTAATAAAAAAGATCTACAGAGTTTGAGTAATACTCTTAGAACACATCTAGGATTAAGCGAAAAGCAAATTGAGGAGAATTGAAGCAGGCGAAATGTCTGCTTTTTTATTTTTGTAGAAAAGAGGTTTGTTACGATATACATTATTTATTAACAATAATTTACAAGTGTTTTATAGTGAAAGGATATAAAGACTATTAAATCAATACATAGAATTCAATGAGATATAGTGTTTCGAAAGACTATGGAATTTTTATGAATATTACTGTAAAAAAATAATTTTTTAAAAATTTTCAATAATAACACTTTACAAAACTCAAAAAATTAGTAGAATAATAGTTAATAAGAATCTTCTGATAAATATATAAAGAAAAACAGAATTATCAGAAAATTCTTAAATGAGAGCGTTAAGAATTAGGGAGGGTACAGAAAGTGAAAAAGAAAAAAATAAAAAAACTAACAGCAGTTGTAGCACCAGTTTTAGCAATGAGTATGGCATTAACAGCATGTTCTACATCAGGTGGAGATAAGAAGACAAGCACAAATTCTAGCTCTGGCGGAGATAGAAAATCAGAAGAAAAATTAGCAGCGAAACAAGTACTAAATCGTACGGAAACAAATGAGATTCCGACAATGGATACTTCTAAAAATACTGATACATTAGGTTCTCAAATTTTAGGGAACACAATGGAAGGTTTATACCGATTAGATAAAGATAACAAACCAATCCCAGCTGCGGCAGAGTCAAGCACGAAGAGTGAGGATGGTAAAAAATATACATTCAAATTACGTAAAGATGCAAAATGGTCAAATGGTGATCCTGTAACAGCGAAAGATTTCGTATATGCTTGGCAACGTCTATTAGACCCAAAAACAGCTGCTGAGTATGCATTCATTGCATTCCCAATTAAAAATGCAGAAGCCGTTAATAAAGGGGAAAAACCTGTAACAGAACTAGGAGTAAAGGCAGTAGACGACCTTACTTTTGAAGTTGAATTAGAACAAGCAGTACCATACTTCTTAAACTTAGTAGCATTCCCATCGTACTATCCATTAAATGAGAAGTTCGTAAAAGAAAAAGGGGATAAATACGGTTTAGAGTCTGATACTACAGTATATAACGGACCGTTCGTTCTTACTGATTGGAAGCACGAGCAAGGCTGGAAACTGAAGAAAAACGATCAATATTGGGATAAAAAGACTGTAAAACTAGATGAAATTAACTATAGCGTAGTAAAAGAAGTAGCTACAAGAGTAAACTTATATGATACAAATGCAATTGATTTCGCGTTATTAACAGGTGAATTCGTTGATAAGTATAGAAACAATAAAGAAGAGTTTGGCTCATACTCACAAGTAAGTACTTACTTCTTACGTATGAACCAAAAACGTGGCGGACAAGATACACCGTTAAAGAGCCAAAAATTACGTGAAGCAATCGCATTATCAATCGATAAAAAGAATTTATCAAACGTTATTTTAAATGATGGATCTAAGCCTGCGGACTTCTTAGTACCGAAAGGATTAGCAACTGGACCAGACGGTAAAGACTTCCAAGAAACATTTAAAAATGGTATTAAACCAGATGCGAAAAAAGCAGCAGCTGCATGGAATGAAGCGAAAAAAGAGCTTGGGAAAGACCAAGTTACAATTGAGCTATTAAACTATGACACTGGTAATGCGAAAAAAGTTGGGGAATATGTAAAAGATCAAATTGAGAAAAACTTAAAAGGTGTAACTGTTAATATTAAACTTCAGCCATTCAAACAAAAGCTGAAATTAGAAACAGAGCAAGACTATGATATATCATTTGCTGGTTGGGGACCTGACTACGCTGACCCAATGACATTCTTAGATATGTTCCAGTCTAATCATTCTCATAACCAAATGAGCTTCGCTGATTCAAAATATGATGATATGATCAAAAAAGCTGGCGGAGAATTAATGGGTGACGCGAAGAAACGTTGGGAAGAGCTAGGAAAAGCTGAGAAATTACTTCTTGAGCAAGATGTAGCGCTTGTACCTTTATACCAACGTGGTGATGCATACGTTCAAAAACCAAATGCAAAAGGCATTGTTCACCATAACATCAGTCCAGAGTATAGCTTCAAGTGGGCATATATGACTGAAAAAGATGGAAAATAATTTTTAAACAGTAATGTTATCTTTAAGTGGATGCATACAAATTTCTTAGCTTATTTTGTAGTGAGAATCTCGTTGGCCACAATAGAAAGATAAATGATAGAGCATTCCAAAAGTAGACTATTTACTTTTGGAATGCTCTTTTTATTATGAGATTACATGCAAATAAAACGATAGATATAATGAAGAATTTGTATAGTGATAATTGTAAAAAGAATACTTGTTACTATCACAAAAAAATTTTTAGAATATTTTAAAAATAACTTTACAAAACTTGAAAAAATAGTAGAATATTAATTAATAAGAATTTTCTGATAACTAGTTATTAGAAAGTCTATCAAAGATGGTTTCGTACATATAATTGGGGAGGGTACAAAAATGAAGAAAAAGATGAAAAAGTTCACGGCGGTTGTAGCGCCAGTTTTAGCAATGAGTATGGCGTTGACAGCGTGTTCTGGATCTGGTGGGGAGAAGAAATCAACTACGACGTCTAGTGGTGGTGGGGAAGAGAAAAAAGCTGAAATTAAATACGCAGCGAAACAAGTATTAAATCGTACAGAAAATCAAGAAATTCCGACGATGGATGTTTCAAAATCTACTGATACATTAGGTTCTCAAATTTTAGGGAACACAATGGAAGGATTATATCGTCTTGATAAAGATAATAAGCCAATCCCGGCTGTGGCAGAATCTAGTACGAAAAGCGAGGATGGCAAAAAATATACATTTAAACTACGTAAAGATGCAAAATGGTCTAACGGTGATCCTGTAACAGCGAAAGATTTCGTATACGGATGGCAGCGCTTACTTGATAAAAATACAGCGGCAGAATATGCGTTTATCGCTTTCTATATTAAAAATGCAGAAGCAATTAATAAAGGTGAAAAACCTCTAACAGATTTAGGAGCAAAAGCGGTAGATGATTATACACTAGAAGTAGAATTAGAAAAGCCAGTACCGTATTTCTTGAATTTAATGGCATTCCCATCGTACTATCCTTTAAATGAAAAGTTCGTAAAAGAAAAAGGAGATAAGTTCGGTTTAGAAGCAGATACAACGTTGTATAATGGACCGTTCGTTATGGCGTCATGGAAACATGAACAAGGATGGCAGTTAAAGAAAAATGATCAGTATTGGGATAAAAAGACTGTGAAATTAGAAGAAATTAACTATAGTGTAGTAAAAGAAGTTGCGACGAAAGTAAACTTATATGATACAGGATCAATTGATTTTACACTATTATCAGGAGAATTCGTTGATAAATATAAATCGAACAAAGAGGAGTACGGTGAGTATTCAGAAGCAAGTACATTCTTCTTACGTTTAAATCAAAAGCGTAACGGACAAGATACACCGTTAAAGAGCAAAAAACTACGTGAAGCAATTGCGTTATCAATTGATAAAAAAGGCTTAGCGAACGTTATTTTAAATAACGGTTCAAAAGCAACAGATCAATTAGTACCAAAAGGGCTTGCGACAGGGCCTGACGGTAAAGATTACCAAGATACATTTAAAAATGGTCTAAAATATGATCCGAAAAAAGGTGCAGCAGCTTGGGAAGCGGCGAAAAAAGAACTTGGAAAAGATCAAGTGACAATTGAACTACTAAGCTATGATGATGGAACTGCGAAAAAAATTGCTGACTATTTTAAAGATCAAATTGAGAAAAACTTAAAAGGTGTAACGGTTAACACGAAAATTCAGCCGTTCAAACAAAAACTGAAATTAGAGTCAGCGCAAGATTATGAAGTTTCATTTGCAGGTTGGAGCCCGGATTATTCGGATCCAATGACGTTTATTGATATGTTTGAATCGAAGAGCCCGTATAACCAAATGAGTTATTCGAATCCAAAATACGATGAAATGGTAGCGAAAGCAGGTAATGAATTATTGTCTGATCCGAAGAAGCGTTGGGAAACGTTAGGAAAAGCAGAGAAATTGTTCCTTGAAGAAGATGCAGGATTAATTCCTTTATATCAAACAGGTAGAGCGTATGTAATGAAACCGAATGTTAAAGGAATTGTGAAACATAACATCAGTCCAGAATATAGCTTTAAGTGGGCTTATGTAACGGAAGGGAAATAATAAAAAAGAGCGTTTTAAAGGTATAAATGAAGTGACCCCTAAAAGTTAGACACGGTTATTTCATTAGGCAGCTTGATAAAAGTGAGTCCGGTATTGTACCGGGCTCATTTTTAATTTTGCCTTAATCCGTTTCGTATT